>JAFAJU010000506.1 GCA_019236035.1 Verrucomicrobiota bacterium
AGGAAGGCGTTGGCCTCTCTGAAATCGTCGGTTTTGTTGAGAACCAGGGGCTACTCAGGAGTTGGTATAGTGTGTAACCGCTTCGCGGTAGGGCAGCTTCGCTGCTCAAATCGACTTGTGTATAAAGATCAGGGCTGAAGCCGGGCTGAGATCTTTAACCGCTTCGCGGTAAGTCCGACAGGCTCCTCGGCTTCTCTGACGTCGCGCCTTCGGCGCTGAATCCCGAAAGACGAACCAGAAACGAGAAACGTGATAATGCAATTCTCTTGTGGTTTAACTTTATTTCAGTTACGCGATAAGAAGCATTCTTAGGAATATTATTTTCACCAACTGTTAGTATTTTCTCTCCGCGAAATCAGGTATTTCATGAATGATACGAACGCTTCCGTAACTCTTTGATGGAGGACGAATCTCATGGCTGATCATAACGATCCCAACGCGGTCAATTCGATCTTCTCGGACATCGACGTCAGCGCAGCAGACCTCTATGATTTGTTCGGATTTCCCAGCGATGATACCGCTGGCGGGGAGAAGGTCGTCATCGCACTCACCTTTGCGTCTGTTCCTGAAACCGGTGTCTTCGACACCGATATGCTCTACCGAATTCTGATGCATGCCAGCCCCAGAGTCGTCTGGCCCACGGCTGGCGATCATACTCTGGAAGCGCTGACTAAGTATTTTGACGCACTTAAAGACAAATACCTGCCCGAGCTGAATCCGCCGGAAGTCCGAGTCACTGTCGATCAGGCCGGCCAGGCGACGGTAAAATTTATCAATTTCCACACCGGTAGCTTTTCGACAGCCGTCGATAGCAATAAGGTAGTGACCGTCGAAGCGCCCGGCGGCCATTCGGTCAAGTTATTCATTGGTGGTCGCGACGATGCGTTTTTCAACGATTTGCCTGGATTCTTCCGCTCTATAAACTATGCGCCCCAATTCTATCATGTTCCTCACACCATGACGGAGGTGCGAGAGCTGAAAATCCCGAAGACCCTCCTCGAACTCGAGGGCAACGACCTTTTCAATTTTGATCCCAAGAATCCGCTACTCGGCCACGGCGTTAAAAAGGATCTTCCACTGGGCCCCCTGGTGTGGAACGGCAACAAATTTCTGAAAGACGAGAACGGTAATTTTCGTTTCGTGTACAGCGGAAAAGACGCGCAAGCCGGCAAGAACATTAACGCAATCATTCTCGAGATTCCGCTCGACTTTATCACTCGATCACCCGTGGTCGACAGGATCGTCAACACCTGGGGCGAAAGTTGGGTTCTGAAGGCTGCGCACAAGGTCGAGAGTATCCCAGATGACCCGTTGTGGATCGAGCATCCATGGACACTCGTTGACGCTTCCAACCTCGACGAGGAATTGAAGAAGTACAAGTTAGTGGATACAGATGGGCAACCGTTCGCTGATGCGGCCTTGAGCGAACGAGAGAATAACCGGCAACTTGGCGCTAATAACTTCTGGTTGGCGCCTCACTTTGTGAAGCGCCTCGCGCATCTGGGTTGGGGCTTCGGTCCGTCCATCAGCGCGCTTGGACTCCGTACCTCTTTTGAACATGACAACTCGCCCGTGTCGGTCCACAAGACTTATGACCTTGCCATCGAGGCTTTCCCGCGCGTCAAAAAGACTCTTTTCCAGCAATTAAACATGCCTGACGACAAGTGGAACAAAAGGGGCTTGGACATTCCACTCCGGCGCCCGTTCGAGATCTTTATCCCAAACGTTTGCGCCATCGACCTCGACACCACCGGGACCTGGCCGTACGGGCGACGACCTGAAGATCAAGTGGCCACAAGATTTCTCTCGATGTTTCTCGATATGGAAGCCGAGTATAACGGCAAAAAGTATCACATCGAAATCCTGAACGATCAGTCTTTGTGGGACCACGCGCCAATTGTCCCGAAGACGCCACCTAACCCTCTCAAAAATGACAAGGAGTTCCTGGATCACTTTCCGTATCTGGCGGACCCTTGGTAGTCTGCAAAAGTCGCGGTTTCTCGCGTGCTTGGTCAGTATGTACGAGAAACGAGAAACCTGAAACGTGCCCGGGTTCAACGATGAAAATCCCGACCGACTATGAAACCGAGCTAGGACAGATCAACAGGCAGGTCTCGGAGCTCGAGCAAAAAATAGGCGCCGGCCAGAGCGATGCCGGGACGACCACGAGATGGCTCTATCGCATGTTTCACCGCGCTTCGCTCACCGGGAGCTTCGCGGAATTCGAAGTCACGGAAGGTGCCATCAACAATGCCCTGCGGCGGATTGGTCCCTGGCCTGATCTGTGCCTTCTAAAGGCCAATCTTGATTTCAAGTTTCACCGGCTGGCAAATGCAAAACAGGACTTGGCCATGGCACCATGCCTAGTCGACTCCATCCAAGGTCAGCAGTTGAATGCCGACATTAATTTTCAGGAAGGCAGATACCTGGATGCTAAGAGCGGGTACGAACGCGTCATAGAAGATAGTCGAACGTGGGACAACCTTGTTCGTCTGGCGTATTTCAAAGCTAAAATGGGCGACGAAGCCGGCGCGGAGCAGTTATACGTGGAGGCCGAGGACGAGATTTCGGCCAAGGAGATGCGTTCGTATGCATGGGTGGAACTGCAAAGAGGGCTGCTGGATTTAAGCCACGGCCGTTATGCAGAGACCCGGGCTCACTACCATCGTGCCGATGAGGCGTACTCCGGCTATTGGCTGATCGACGAGCACATGGCCGAGTTGCTGGGTGCACAGGGAAAATTTGATGAAGCGGTCACGCTTTATGAGGAGGTCGTCGGCCGCGTGCCGAAGGCTGAGCTGCAACAGGCTATTGGCGAACTCTACGCGTTGATGGGCAAACCGGACCAAGCGCAACTACGGCTCGATAGAGCTCTGGCCGCCTATGGCGAGTCAGTGGAGCGCGGCGACGTTCATTACTATCACCACCTGACTGACTTTTATGCCGACGTGCGCGAAAATGGCACGGAAGCTGTCAGGTGGGCGCGCAAGGACTATGAACTACGGCAGAACTTCGCGGCTGAGGGTGCGCTCGCCTGGGCGCTCTATCGCAACGGGCAGTTTGCAGAGGCGCTCGACCTGATGGAAAAAGCGCTCTCGTCCGGCGTCAGGGATGCGCGACTGCTCTATCATGCCGCGATGATCGAACTGGCTGCCGGCCACAGCGAAGCGAGCAAACAGCTTTTGGCAGAGGCCGCTCAGATCAATCCGCGTCACGAGAACTTTCATATACACCATTGAGCGCGTCATGGCAGAATCTGTGGGGCAATTTAGTTGACAACACGAAGAGCACACTGCTAGAAATCGCTAAAGTTCTGGAAAATTAGGTATTCGCACAGCTCAATGGCGGGGCTTGTTTATGCCGGGGGAAGATCGAGTCGCTCACTACCGGGTAGGGGCCTGTTAAGTGCGAAAGCTTTTCTGTTAGTTATTCAAACAAAGAATTCAGGGCGTCGGCGAAAGTAACTAATCCGAAAGGGCCATATACAGATCGCGTTAATTGAACCACCATGAAAATCGATACGCGCCGGCCAATGAAATTGCTAAGTATGCTCTTGGGTCTGGTTTGTCTTGCAAGTTCGCTAGCGGCCCAGCAAGCCCCGCCCGATCAGGCCAAGCTCGCCGGAAAACGCGCGGAAGATTTCCCGGCTGCGTCGAAGGATTTCTTCCACGATATGGACATGGTCGGCAAGCCGGATGACGACCAACCGGCGAAGCCGACCTACCTCGAACTAACTGATCCGGATCAAGTCAGAGGGCGAAACACCTGGGTGATGTGGTGCGGAGGCAATGAGTGGTTCTGGGATTGGTTGGCCCAACATAGTTTCGGTTTTCTGGATTTCCTGAAGATTGTCGGGAGCCCGACGCCTGAAGAGGCCACAGGGAAGAGGTCGAAACTGTTTAAGGAAACTGGATTGATTAATGAACCGGGTTGTCAGATCGGCCAGCAACCGGACAATTACAGCGGCCTGTTTCTGGCGCAGCCAGATCCACGCTCCGATCAACCAAGAGAGGATATTTATGGACGGTCGTCCGGTGTGGTTGGCCTGCGGCTATTTAAAAACCCGGAATTCAATGAGGAGGCTCGCAAAAATTGGGATGTTAAACGCTATTTTGAAGACAAGAATTATTATACTAATCCGAAGCTTATCCGCCCATACCGCGTGGGGATGAGCTGCGGGTTTTGCCATGTTGCGCCCCATCCGCTCAATCCGCCGGCTAACCCTGAAGAACCAAAATGGGAAAATCTTTCCTCGATTATCGGCAATCAATATTGGCGGACCAGAGCTATTGTTGGCTCACTGCTTACCAGCGACAATTTCGTCTATCACGTGCTCGATTCTCAACCGCCCGGAACTATTGATACGTCGCTCGTTGCGTCGGATAATATCAATAACGCGAACACGATTAACACGATCTTCGAGTTGCCCGAGCGCCTCCGGCGGGCTGGGGCTTTCCTGGGCAACACTCCGGAGAACACGCGCGCCGGGTATGAGAATTTGTTGGGAACCAACGGAACAAAGCTAGGCACGAATAAACCGGAGCAACAATCCTCGGTCGGAATTCAACTCCCGTCCGTTCTAAAAGACGTCCCTGACCCGAAGGAGAACCCGCGATTCGTTCCCCGTGTACTGCTGGACGGTGCCGACTCGATCGGCGCCTGGGGCGCCCTCGCTCGTGTCTATCTAAACATCGGAACCTATGGTGAGCAGTGGATTCAATTACATAATCCCCTGATAGGATTCGTTCAGCAAAAGCCGTTTAAGATCAAAGATTGCGAAGAAAATTCGGTCTACTGGCAAGTCAACACGATTCGGACAGTCTATCTCGCCAAGTTTTTTCTGGCATCCACTCCCGCAATGCGGTTGAAAGACGCTCCGGGTGGCCCGGACTACCTGAAGAAGGATGCAGACGGGAAACCGGCTGGCGTTCCCTGGAGTTCTGCATTAAAGGAGGGTCGAAGAGTTTTTGCCCAGAACTGTATCGCTTGCCACTCTAGCAGACAGCCTGACTTCTTCGAGCAAGTAGACGCAAATGAACTACTGGATCTTCTCCATAAGCCGGCGCATCCTTTCTACACCCGGTACCGGGAGTGGGCGCTGGCCGTGGTGGAGAATCCGGCTTTCTGGAAAGGGAACTTTTTGTCAACCGACCGGCGAGTCCCCGTCAGTCTGATTGGGACGAACGCGGGTCGCGCACTGGCC
>JAFAJU010000528.1 GCA_019236035.1 Verrucomicrobiota bacterium
CCGATCCGAAAGACCCCGGCGGGAGCTCGGTGGTCGTGCTCTACCTTGATCGGACCTCCCCCTTGCGCATTAATCAGACCTCTGCCCCAGGCCAATCCGAGCTTCCCGAAGAGCACCGGAACCGGTGGACTCGCAGCGTGCCAACCGTCGGGAGTCCTATCGAATCGCTGGAGTTGACCCTTCATGCTATTCCAGGTCGGTGCAACGCCAACTATGAGCTGCGTGACTGAGGGACTGATGCGATCTTCCGCGCGGGCCAGTAGCGGAGCGAGAAGGATTAGAACAGCCAGTCGACACATGAGGTCGAAAAGATTTACGCGAACTTCATGCTCTGGCAAGTCCGAGCAGGATCCAAAAACACGCTTTGAAAGGTGCACACACGGATCGCGGGGGAGTGTGCCCCTGCCGACCACGGTCAAGGTAGAAATCTCCGCCTCTCGTCCGGTGTGGGAAGCCGGCACGAATCACGCCTGCCCCAGACCCGATACCGCGTCGCGGCAACCCCTCGGTAAAGAAGGTTGCGAATCGGCGCCGGGCAAAGGTACCCGATCCGTGCCAGCCAACGGTATCTCGGCAGGCCATCCAGAATACAGAGGACAGCGTTACTCCTTTGGAGCAACTGCCCCCCTTGCGGACTGGGCCGATAAACGAAAATAGAGTCCACATTCGTCGTCTCGGGGTGATCTCTCGCCATGCTGTGGAACGTTTCCCCTTGCAACGCTGAGAATAGAAAGTTCCGGTCGCGGTCTTCCCTGAGAACAAAATCGACTGTTCGGTTACACAGCCCGCACACGCCATCGAAGAAGATGATGCTTTGTTCGGTCATTGAGTAGGGCAAATGAGATCCAAATATCGTTCTCCTTCTTTGCTAAGACTATAGTTGGATTCTCTTCCCTGAATATAGCCTCTGGTCTGCAAGGCGTAAGGGTACGGCGAGGGCTTGACCCACGTAAGCATTGGCTTCTCCACTGAGCTTTCGCTGGCCTTAAACCGAAGCGGAATTCCGGCCTGATCAAACGAAATTTCCCATGACTTCGCGTCCGTCCGACCATCCGATAACCAGGGATACCGGCGCAGAAGGTCCATAAGCGGTGATGGCGGCACCAGCACACGGTACCAGGTCGTCTGTTCCTGGAAAAACTCCGGAATCGTCAACTGAGGATTTTTGTGTAGCTCCAAATAAAACCGCCCGATATCGAACCCATCCAAATTCTGGCCGTTGTATATACCGTGGCGATTGCCGTCTCCCCGAAAATATTTCGCGGACCATTTGTCGAAATCAGCATTGAGCAGCAGGTTCAATTCGAGATGAAGGTGAGCGCGTTCTCGATCGATGCCTTCACCGGTATGCCCCATTACGCCGATTGGATCGCCTTGGGCGACCGTATCACCTATATTAGTCTGAGCTGCGCTCAGGTGCGCGTAGAGGCTATAATAGGGGCACCCATCGAACTGATGTTCAATCACGATATATCGGCCGTAATTCGAGTGGGATGGAACGGGATTTATATAAACTACTTTCCCTGCCGCGATCGCGTGAATAACGTCCAGGGGCTCGCCGTGCCCATCACGTTGGAGTGGGCGGATGTCAATCCCCTCGTGAAAGCGTGTGTAAAGGATGGCCGTCCCAATTCTTTGAGGATTCCGGACAAATCCGTACTGCCCGCCTTCCCATGCATTGCTGATCTGTCCCTCGAAATCGCGCCGGACGTACTGATAGAATGCCGCGCTATCACCGCTGAACAGCGCGTGATTATCGGTCGGTAAGATGATTTTAGCCGACTGCGCCGGCGCGGCGGCTGCAGGTGGAATGAGGAGCAGGAGAACTGATCTCGCTATGCTTCTGGCGGCCGCCCAAACGTTGCTACAAGGCATAATCGATTCTGATGGCATCGGATAGGGTTTGCAACCGAAGGCGCCATCCGCTAAACGGTCACAATGAATTTTCGTGTTGCGGTCTGCGCCGCTTTGGTAGTCGCACTTGCCGGCTGTTCATCCTCGAGCGGGCTTTACCGGTGGGTCCCCTTTGTGGGAAAAGGAAAAAAAGATCAGTCCAACACGGCGATAGCGAAGGTCAACAAAACGAATCCATTTGGTCCGATCACCGGGCCTGTATTCTACGGGCTCGAGATGCGGGTAAGGGTGAGTCCGGATGTTGTCCGGCTCTCTGACGCGCGATCTTTGGAGGTTCATCTCCAGCTTATCAATCGGTCAAAAAAGGAGGCGAACCTTGTATTCAACGATAGCCGCAAATATGATTTTATCCTTCGAGATATAGGCGGTAAAAAGCTCGCCCAATGGTCGGACGATCAACCGGTCAATCAGACCCAGAGTTACGTTATTATCAATCCCGGTGAACGAGCGGAGTTTGTTGGAAGCGTTTCGACTCGCGATATGGTTGCAGGGCAGACTTATACGCTGGAGGCATTGGTTGTCGGATACGACCGCATGCGCCAAACCATTCAACTGACGCCGGCGATAGAACGCCCGGCAGCCGCCGCGCAGCGTCCTTCTCCCGCGCGACCGGCACCTGCCGGCCAAAAGCCAAACCGGTAGGGATGGCTATGGACCGCGGGTTGGTTGCTGGAGGGCTCCGTCGTAGCAGCCACCGCGCAACCGGCGGGAACCTGGAGGGGAGCTGCTTGCAGCTCCTCCGCGGGGTTGTCGTCGATGGGTAATTCAGCGTCCTTTCGGCCTGTCGACCGAAGGCGTTGCAAGCAACGCCCCTCCAAAACAACAGGTGAAGCGGACCTCTTCAGCGGTGGCTGCTACGACGGAGCCCTCCAGTAACCAGCCAGACGCCCCATACATAGCCAGACAGAAGCGGCTCACTTTTGCCGTTGCCACAGCGACGCTTGTGCGACGCTCCACTGAAACTTGCGCGCATGTTCCCGGATCAGAAACTGGAGTTCCTTCGTGAGTTTGAGATCGAAATAACCGCGGAAGGCGCTCCTTATCCGGTCAAGTGTTGAGGCTGACTCGCCGGATGGTTCATACTTGCCTCCAAGCCAGTCGGGTTTCGGGGTAAACGCTTCCAACCATGTGTACGGAGACGACAGAATGAGGTGGCCGCCAGGATGGACAAGCGCCGAAAACGATTTGAGCAAATCCCTCGGAGATTTTACCCGGTCGATTAAATTCGCCGCCAGCACCAGGTCGAAGCGGCCAATCTCCGGACCCAAATTTGTGGCATCCCCAACCTCAAACCGGCATCGTTCCCTGCTAAGCTCGGGCGGTAGTTCTCTGGTCAAGCGAGTAACGATTTCGCCCTCTTCGACCCGTCGGATCTCGATTCGGCCCGTTGTCCGGACCTGATTTGCGGCCGCCACGAAGTGATGTGACAAATCGATCCCCACCACTTCTCTGGCCCAGCGCGATAGTTCGAATGTGGATCGCCCTACCGCACAACCGAGATCCAACGCCCGTTCGACTATGCCAATCTCCGGCAGGAATTCGCTGACACACCGGACCGGGTAGAAGAGCGCGTCTCGTGGACCAAAAGGAAACGGAAGTTGGTCATCGCCGGTTCCGTAGTGGAACAGGAGATACTGATCGACCAAATCGTCGTTCTCGTAGAAATTGGACACCGCCGCTAGCAGGGAAACGTCAACCGGACCGCAGCGAAAATTTCCTGCGGATTCAAGCCAGTAAATCGACCATGTAGGCAGCCGGTTCGAAATTTTCGATCAACACGACGGTCTCGCCGTTCCGGCGCATGCGCACTTGCGGCACATTGATCTCGGGCGTTTTGTGTGGAGCAAACAAGATATCGTCGTGGGTCGCGTTCTTCTTGCTGCTAAACTTGTCCGGAGTGAGATGGCCGCCTAAGTGATCGCTCCGCCCGGTGGCTACATGCAGCGTTCCAAGCACCTTTTCATCTTGAATGTCACGCCCCGAAACGGGCAGCAGCTGCGTGCCAAAACCCAGCTCGCCGAGTTCACCTGTTGCGGGATCGGACTCAACCTTACGCTTATGTTCGTCGATGGTTTTCTGGTTGCCTTTGAGGAGCTTTGAGTCGACGATCCGCCCGCCCTTCACGGTCATCAATCCAATTGTGCCATCCTCGAACTTGAGCGGAAAATGACCCGAACCGCTGGTTGGGACGAAATAAATTTCGCCCGCGGGCAAATTTGCAATATCTGGGCCGCCGCGACAAAGACCGTGGCTTTTCTGCGCTTCTTGCTGCCCAAGGTCCAAATGCAGGCTAAACTGATCCCTGCCATAGGTGAAATCAATTTCGACCCAATCAGCTCGGGTCATTCCGAGACGAAGCTTCTCGGCATCCCTACTTACCTGATCATAATCAACGGCCAGTCCGCTGTTCAGGATGATCTGGTTCAAGCCATGAAGCGTAGCTCCGCGGAACCCATACCTCTTTGCGAACGCCGTTAACGGCGCCGTAGCCGAGTAGGTCGAGATACAAAGAATGAGCTTGTAATTCGGGTAAATATCCCGCTCGAGACTCAGCTCGGTCCCGTCGGTCGCGACCGCAAGATCGGGAAGGTCCAGATTACTACCGCCGGTGATTTTGTAGGCGAACATCTCGCCTCCGGTGAGGCTCAGTTCCCGCAGGGCTCCATTGTTGAGGCCTTTGTAAAAGACTTCGTAGGCGTTGCGTTGGATCGTCAGATCCCCGTTTTTTGCGAACCCGAAGTCTTTGATATCGTGCGGGTCCTCCAAATCAATCAAAATGGCCACTCGCTCACCTGACTTTGGATTGAACACCGTCTTTAGCAGGCGGGAGAGGCTGAATGGTGGAAATTTCTCAGGAACCGTCAGCTTTGTTTGCGCAATCATTAAGAGGGAGGTTCGTTCTCTCGCGCGCGTTAGTCAAAGAGAGTATCTCGCGATACGTTACCGAGCCGGTTACAGACGCGGTAGGGCGGAGCCTCGCCCTACCAGATCGTTCGGTAGGGACGCGCTTCGTCGCGTCCTAGCTCGAAGCTTGCGAGTCGCCCGTGCTTCGAGTTAATTTGCTCGCTAAGCATGTCTTCGTCTTTTGGCGCCTTGTTTCGCGTGACAACCTGGGGTGAATCGCACGGGGGCGGTGTGGGTGCAGTCGTGGATGGTTGCCCGGCGCGAATTCCCCTGACGGCAGAGGATATCCAAGTTGACCTCGACCGGAGGCGACCCGGTCAGAGCGAAATCGTGACGCAGCGCGCAGAGGAGGACAAATGCCAGATCCTTTCCGGTATCTTTGAAGGCCTGACCCTCGGGACGCCGATTTCGCTCATGGTTTGGAACAAGGATGCGCGTCCGGAAGCCTATCGCGAAGTGGAAACGGCGTTTCGTCCGTCGCACGCGGATTATACTTATCAAGCCAAGTACGGAATCCGGAATTGGCAGGGCGGTGGCCGTTCTTCGGCGCGCGAGACCATTGGTCGAGTTGCGGCGGCCGCCATCGCAAAGAAGGTGCTGCGCAAGTGCCTCCCTGAATTTGAAATCGTTGCGTATGTCAAGAGCGTCCACCGAATCGAGGCCAGCGTGGATCCGTCGGAAGTGAAATTCACGGCTGTCGAGGAATCAATAATCCGCTGCCCGGATCCGGATGCAGCGGCACGAATGATTGATCTCATTAAGACCATGAGAAAAGAGGGGAACTCGGTCGGCGGAGTGATCGAATGTGTTGTGCGCGGCGTACCACCAGGTCTTGGAGAGCCGGTTTTTGATAAACTCGATGCTGATCTCGCCAAAGCGATGCTTAGTTTACCGGCTACAAAAGGGTTCGATATCGGATCAGGCTTCGCCGGGACTCAACTTACAGGTGCCGAACACAACGACGTCTTCGAAATGCGAGACGGCAGGGTGCGCACGAGAACCAATTTCTCCGGAGGCATCCAGGGCGGGATCAGCAACGGCGAGAATATCTTTTTCCGCGTGGCTTTCAAACCGACCGCGACAATCCTGCGGCCACAGGAGACCGTGACGACATCCGGTGAGCCCACCGAACTTGCCGTCCGTGGTCGACATGATCCCTGTGTGCTGCCCAGGGCCGTCCCGATGGTTGAGGCGATGGCTGCCTTGGTCTTATGTGACCACTTTTTGAGACAGCGGGCTCAGTCGCTGACCTAGCAGCCTTGATGGGAGCCGGCGTAGATATTCAAGGGTCACCTCAGTGGCAAACCGCCTTCCTGCTGTTGGCCGCTTTATGGGTGCTCTTCAGCATGCTTCGTGGATGGACGAACGGATTGATGAGACAACTGACAGCGATCGTGGCGTTTCTGGTGGGAGCGTTCCTCGTCTTTCATTTCACTAGCGAGTTCGCCGGTTACCTGCATCTCGAAGTCACGGGAATTTTTCAGACCCCGATCGCCGCTCTTTTACTCTGGATCATTGGCTACAACGGGGTCGCGCTCCTTGGGCGGATTCTGTTTAAACGAACCCGAGATCAGGACTCTTTGCCGGTAAGAATGATTTTCGGGGCCGGGGGCGCTTTGGTCGGGTTGGTTTACGGATTTTTCTTTATCTGGTGCCTCCTGATCGGCGTACGCGTGACCGGCCGGATCGCGGAAAATCAGATCGAAACGGAAAGAGCTGCGAGTCAGCCTTCCGGGAGACTAGTGCTGAACCTTGCCAAACTGAAAAATTCTATTGAGCTCGGAATTGGCCGGGTGGTGGTCGACGCGGTCGATCCGGCGCCACCGGCTTTTTACCGGGAGCTGGACCGGTGCAGCCGGCTAATCGCAAATCCCCGCGCGATCCGAAAGATGCTGGA
>JAFAJU010000036.1 GCA_019236035.1 Verrucomicrobiota bacterium
GAAAGGGGATAAGACTGTTCGCTGATGGTGATGCTGCGTTCCTGCATTGCTTCGAGCAAGGCGCTCTGCACCTTGGCCGGAGCGCGATTGATTTCGTCCGCCAAGATCAGGTTCGAGAAGATCGGACCGAGTTTCGGCCGGAATTCACCGTCACGCGGGTTGTAGATCATGGTTCCGATGATATCTGCCGGTAAGAGGTCCGGTGTGAATTGAAGACGGCGAAAGTTAGTGCGGACGCAGGACGCCAACGTCTTGACGGCGAGTGTTTTCGCCAATCCGGGAACACCCTCCAAGAGGACATGCCCGTTTGCGAGCAGCCCGATGAGCAGCCGGTCGATCAAGTATTTCTGACCTACGATCACTCGGGAAATTTCATTCTGAACCGCGTGAACCCACTGGCCATTGCTGTTTACCTCCTCCGTTATCGCCTCAGTCGACATGGTCATATTCAATTAACAGTTCACGCACTCTAACCTGCATCGATCACAAATCTCTAAGGATTTGTTTTGCGACGACTGTCACAGGCGTCCCGCCCGTGCCACAATGCCCGCGCGCGACGCCTAGGGCACAGATCACGGGCGGGGCGCCCGGGCCACGCTTTTTCGTTGCAACCTGCGGATCTCGTTAGCATGCTTCTGGTAATCTTGTATCCGACTCCTTGGCAGAAAAAGATGCTTTGGAACGCCATCACTTCGCTCTCTTTGCTGGTGATCGCGGGAGTCGTAGTTCTCACTCTCTATGTCGCCACGCAAATTCTAGCGTTTCTGCAGCCTCTCTTATTGCCGATGGCGGTCGCCGGAGTCTTCGCTTATTTGCTGGAGCCGGTTGTCACCTGGTTGGCCCGCAGAAAAATGCCGCGGCTTCTGGCAGTGGTTATCGTATTCGGAGTGTTTGTATTGGGTGGTGCGCTGCTGGTCGTTGGAGTAGTTCCTTCGCTTTACACTGAAAGCGTGAAATTTTCCTCCGCGCTTCCAGGTTATTTGGAACGAGGCTGGAGTGCACTTGACGGATTTCTTGAAGAAAACCTGGAGAAGCTTCCTCAACTCGGCCCCAAGCCGTCTCCGGCGCCTGAACCGGGGCAGCAACCGGTCCAACCGGACTCGTCGGGCAACCCGAACCCCAACTTCGGTTTCGCCCGCTATCAGGACAATCCTTACGTACAACAATCGCTGCAGTATCTGAAGGATCAGCTTCCATCATTGGCTCAGCGTACCTGGACGTTCATCCAGACCAGTTTGACCGGCGTGTTCGGCGTGTTTGGATTCTTGTTCGGCCTGCTGATTGTTCCCATCTATCTTTTTTTCTTTTTGAAAGAGAGCCCTCGAATTGCGGAATCCTGGAGCAACTACTTACCACTTCGGCGCTCCGAATTTAAAGATGAGCTCGTCTCAGTTTTAACCGAGATCAACGGTTATCTGATCAACTTTTTCCGGGGCCAAGTGGTCGTGGCTCTAATTAACGGTGTGTTGCTGGCGATTGGACTGTCGATCCTGGGCTTGCAGTTTGGCTTCCTGATCGGGCTGGGATTCATTTTTTTCGGAATCATCCCATACGTAGGGTACATCATCTGCTTCATACCGGCGGTCCTGATTGCCTTCGCGCAATTCAATGACTGGGTGCATCCGCTGTGGGTCACGATCATCTTCTTTTTGATTGTCGCGCAAATCGATGGACTGGTGACGACGCCCCGCATCGTTGGAAACTCGGTCGGTCTTCATCCAATGACTGTCATCATGTCTGTATTCCTTTGGACGCTCGTCCTTGGAGGTCTGCTCGGAGCTGTGCTGGCGATTCCACTAACTGCGACGCTCAAAGTTCTGCTGCATCGATACGTGTGGGAACGCCAAAGGAGCATTTTTTTTCAGGACGATATCCCAACAAAGGACGAGATCGAGATCGCCACCTAGAACACAGTTTTGGGTTTTGAGTTTGGCGTTTTGAGTTTTGAGTGAGCCCGGGAGCTGCGAGCAGCTCCCCTCCAAACGCAAAACCCAAAACTCCAAACGCAAAACCCAAAACTTGAAAACTACGTGTCCATGTGCGCGATGATGTTATCTCCGAATTCGGAGCATTTGATTTCTGTGGCGCCATCCATCAAACGCGCAAAATCGTAGGTCACTTTCTTGCTTCCAATGGCGCCGTTGAGTCCCTTAATCACCAGGTCTGCGGCCTCAGTCCAACCCAGGTGCCTGAGCATCATTTCCCCGGACAATACGACCGAGCCCGGATTGACCTTGTCAAGGTTTGCATATTTGGGCGCAGTTCCGTGCGTTGCTTCGAAGATCGCGTGGCCGGTGTG
>JAFAJU010000088.1 GCA_019236035.1 Verrucomicrobiota bacterium
AGCGGGTAGTAAGGTATTACCACAAGACGGCCGAGTAAGGCGGCCGGAAATACTTTCAACAGTGGCTGGCGTAGTGCTTTGGCCACACCCTCTGGAGACGGCATCATCTCCGGGTCCTTGCACATGTTCATGATCAAGTCGCTTCCAACGTTCGTTGTGCGCAAAATCATCGTATTCTTGAAATCGATGAGCCGGCCCTCACCGTCTTCCATCATTCCTTTGTCGAACACCTGGAAGAAAATCTCGTGCACATCCGGGTGCGCTTTCTCAACCTCATCCAGCAGCACGACGCTGTACGGTCGCCGGCGAACGGCCTCAGTCAGGATACCCCCTTCGCCGTAACCAACATAGCCCGGCGGAGCTCCCTTCAAAGTCGACACGGTGTGCGCCTCCTGAAATTCGCTCATGTTAATCGTGACGATGTTGCTCTCACCACCATAGAGTGTTTCAGAGAGAGCCAAGGCCGTTTCTGTTTTCCCGACGCCGCTGGGACCGGTTAACATGAAGACGCCGATCGGCTTGCTGGGATTGTCGAGGCCGGCGCGCGATGTCTGAATCCGTTTGGCAATGGCTTCCAGACCGTGACGCTGGCCGATCACTCGTTTTTCGAGATTGTCGGCGAGAGTCAACACCGCTTGGATTTCATTCTTCACCATCCGGCCGACCGGGATACCGGTCCAATCTGCCACCACCGAGGCTACCGCCTGCTCATCAACACTCGGCAGAATAAGTGGATCTTCCCCCTGGATCGCGGACAGCTCTCTTTCGAGTGTTCGCAGTTTTACGAGTAAGGCGTCGCGATCTTCTGGTTTGATTTCTTCCGACTTTTCCTGGCCATCTTTTGGGGGAACCGGCGCGGCGTCTAGCCGGAGTTTGTGCCGAATTTCAAGAATTTCACTGACGACTTCTTTCTCCTTTTTGTAATCGGCTTCCAGTTTAACGAGACGATCTTTTTCCGTAGCCAGGCCGGCTTCGATCTCGGCCTTTCGCTTTTGATGATCGATGCCGATAGCCGATTCCCGATCGACAATCGCGAGCTCGCTTTCGAGCGCGGAGATGCGGCGCTGGCAGTCTTCCAAGGCTGGTGGAGTCGCATGCTGGCTGATCGCAACACGTGCGCAGGCTGTATCAATCAAGCTGACCGCTTTATCGGGCAATTGCCTGGAAGGAATGTAACGATGCGATAATCGAGCAGCCGCTTCCAGAGCTTCGTCCAGCAAATTAACCTTGTGATGCTTCTCCAACACCGGAGCGAGGCCACGGATCATTAAGACCGCTTTGTCCTCGCTCGGCTCATCTACCTTGATCACCTGGAAGCGCCGCGTCAGTGCAGGATCTTTCTCGAAGTATTTTTTGTACTCCGCCCACGTGGTAGCCGCAATGGTACGCAGGGTGCCCCGGGCAAGAGCAGGTTTGAGCAGGTTCGCGGCGTCACCTTGTCCGGCCGCGCCTCCGGCGCCGATCAGGGTGTGCGCCTCGTCGATAAACAAAATGACCGGTTTTGGTGACGCCTGTACTTCGTCAATCACTTGGCGCAACCGATTCTCGAATTCTCCTTTCATGCTTGCACCGGCCTGCAGCAAGCCGAGATCCAGGGTTCGCAGACTGACTTCTTTGAGGGCCGGAGGAACGTCACCAGCCGCGATCCGCTGAGCAAACCCTTCGACCACGGCAGTTTTGCCGACACCGGCTTCGCCGGTAAGGATCGGGTTATTCTGCCGGCGCCGCATGAGGATATCTACGATCTGACGGATTTCCTCATCGCGACCCAGGATTGGATCGATCTCTCCCTTTCGCGCTTTTTCGGTGAGGTCAACGGAAAACCGGGCGAGCGCTTCCTGCTTGCCCATCGCCGCCGGCGCCATCGCGCCGCTGGTCTCACCGGGAGCAACGCCGGCAGCGCCAGCCTGATCGGCCGCGCCAAGCGATTCTTCAGGAGAACCGCCCACGACCTGTGCGAAGCTATCCGTCAGAGTTTCTAGCTTAATTTTGGAAAATTCTTTCGAGAGACTGAGGAAAACATTGCGCAGGCTGGGAGTTTTCAACAGCGCGACAACCACATGTCCAGTCCGGATGCGGTTCTCACCGAAAAGGAGCGAGCCAAATACCCAGCCCTCTCTGACTGCCTCTTCAAGGTGTGGCGAGAAATCCGATATCGACGTGGCACCGCGCGGCAGTTTGTCGAGCGCAGTGGTCAGATCTGTGGCCAGCCGAGACGCGTCCAGTCCAAAGTGCTTGAAGATCCGCTGCAAATCTGAGTCAGCCAGTTGAACCACTTGAAACAGCCAGTGCACAAGCTCCACGTACGGGTTGCCCCGCATCTTACAGAAGATGGTCGCGCTCTCGACTGCCTTGTATGCGATCGGATTAAGTTTTCCGAAAAGGATCGATCTTTTGATTTCAGCCATTCGTTATAGTCGCGAGTTACGCGTTTCCACGGTTTGATTCCAGCGTGACATGGGTTGCGGTTCGTGCACCGGGAGCGGAATCGAGCTCCTCTCTATCATGTATTCAGTTTCCGTAATGCGATCAACGTTAAACCTAAATTCCGAAGTTGAGCAGTCGTGCTCCTGCTCGTGCTCGTCCTCGAGAATTCTGCATATCTCGCGGTCAGATTGATGGAACAAAACAATTGCCGAAGGATGGGGCTCTCTTTTCGGCGCCGAACTTCCACAGATCGAGCACGAGCACGATTCCCCCAACTTCGGAATCTGGGTTAAACGTGACAGTGCTACAGGCGTCCCGCCTGTGTTCTTTGTCTCACGGGCGAGACGCCCGTACTACAACTCACGGGCGGGACGCCCGTACTACGTTTCGCCCGTGCTACGGCTTAATTCGTTTCCGGATCGAAAATCGGGTCGTCGGCATCGCGCGTGAAGGGTCTACTTTTCAGCCAGGTCGTCCAGCCGAGCATGGACCCCTGGCCAAGAGAAAGGGCAGGCACCGAGCCCGCCTTCAAGACGCATTGGAGATCCCAGTAAAACTCCTGGTTAGTATAGTTCAGGACCCAGTCCTTCAAACGTCTAAAACTCTCGCCCACCGGGACCAGCCTTCGCAAATCGACCAATTCCATTGGGCCCATCCGGATACGGAATTTCAGCTGCACCTCATACTTCCGCTCTCCAACAACCGCATTGCTTCCCAAGCTTCCGGTTTCGGGTGACTCTCCCAACCGCAATTGATTCTCCTTGGGTATCTTCATCCAGTATCCGGCGAATTCACAGATCTTTGTCGGCAGACCGAAATAATCGCCCAGGATCGCCTCCAGACCCTCGGCATTTCGTGTCTGCGTCGCCAAGCGGCCTGAGTAATGGATTTTCGCCCAATCCGACACGTTGTCCCGGTCCCGCAATGACGGAATGCCGATACCGAAAAGGCTGCCGAAATAAGTCGCATAGCGGGCTTGATCCGACCGATCGAAATCGACGCTCTTAACGTTGATCGCCCAGGCCCGATAAAAGAAAGACAACATCCGCTGATGAAAAATGTCGATGAACCGGACCAGCGTCGGATCGTGTAAGTTCCTTTGGCGATCGCGAGCAAAATCGGTTAGATGCTGCGGCAGGGGGCCGTTGGGCCCGAACATACCCAAGAAGTTCACAAAGATACGGATCACTCCCTCGACCTGCTCGACTTTTTCGAGGCTCGAGGGAGCAAACGATAGAGATGGAACCTGGCAAAAACGCAAAAAATCCTCTTCCAGACGCTGCGACCATCCCACTCGTGGCCAGTCTTTATATTCGGCCTCCAGTCTTCGAAC
>JAFAJU010000155.1 GCA_019236035.1 Verrucomicrobiota bacterium
AGCTTTGACAACTACTTCAGTTCCGACTGGTGGAAGGATTATAGCGGCCGTTCCGGCGATTACTCGGGCTACGCCGATAAACTCGCGAGTTATTACGACAAATATTGGGATAACGCCGAAAAGTACTGGTGGTGGGGCACAGCAACGTATGCCACGGCTGCGGCTTGGATGTATGCATCCGACCGCTCAGGAAGCTCCGATTACGGCTCGGGAAGTTATGATTATGGCTCGGGAAATTACGGGTATAACTCTGGCAGTTATGATACTAACCGCTCTGGTAACTCGGATAGCGGTGGCTCCGGGAACCGCGATTACGGCCGCTCCCGAAGCTACGATTACGGCGTGAACGTCGGCTATGAGGGCGACAACGTTTACGTTAACGGAAAACGGCAGGCAAGCGCAGAGGAGTATTCGCAACAGGCAATTGATTTGGCGAATACATCAAAGGAACAGCCGCCGGCGCCGATGCCACCTGCAGAAGGCAAGGAGGCCGAATATCTGCCGCTTGGAGTCTGGGCATTTGTGCAGGAAGAAAAAGGCGATGCCTATATGTTCTTCCAAATCTCAGTCGACAAAAATGGAGTGGTCAGCGGCGCCTACAAAAACCTGCTAAGTGGAGAGACATCACCGATCTCCGGTCAAGTGGATAAGAAGACCCAGCGGGTCGCCTGGAAAATCGGATCGAATAGTAGCACCGTCATCGAGGCCGGCCTGAAGAATCTCACTGAAGACGTCGCCAGTTGCCTGGTCCATTTCGATAAGGATACAACCCAGACTTGGCTGTTAGTACGCTTGAAAGATCCTGCCAAGCCAGACACCTCCCAATCCGACCCCCTGGCTAAAAATTCGAGGTGATGAAATGGCCAGATAACATAGCCCGGGAGCCTGTCGGATTTGTCGCAAAGCGACCACAGAGATTGCCCCCGACTTCAGGTCTGCGTTGGTTGCTCTAACACTCCACTATCCTAGGCTCAGGATTCAACGACGAACGACCATTAGGACAAGAAAGAAGCTCCCAATACCATGTCTCACGAGAGTTCCCTGATTTCCACCCTCGCCCTCAGTCTGATCGCGGCGCTGATCGGCGCGCTGGTGGCCGCACGCCTGAGATTGCCTCCGTTGGTTGGATACCTGCTCGGAGGCGTGTTAATCGGGCCGTTTGCGTCGCGGCTGGTCCCGAGCACCCTTCTCGCCCAAGAAATTGCCGAGGTTGGGGTGATCCAGCTTATGTTTGGGGTCGGTCTCCATTTCTCGATCCGTGAGCTACTCACGATGCCCACTCTCGCGGTTGCTGGCGCCGTTCTGCAAATGGTGGTGGCGACCTGCCTGGGCACTGCCTTAGCTTACTCGTGGGGCTGGTCACTTGGAGGCGCGCTCGTATTTGGGCTTGCGCTTTCTGTAGCCAGCACCGTAGTGCTGTTGCGGGCGCTTCAGACGGACGGCACACTCGGGTCTGAGGCCGGTCGCATCGCGGTAGGCTGGCTGCTGGCCGAAGATCTCATCATGCTGCTGGTTTTGGTAATGCTTCCGGCGTTTGCCGGCGCCCTTGGTGGCAAGGCCCCGGGATCCGGTCTTATGGCAGAAAGCGCGCACCTGGGCAACATTCTGGCTATTGCCGGTATAACGCTGGCAAAGGTGGCCGCATTTATCGCAGCGATGCTTCTGGCCGGCAAGCGAATCCTCCGCTGGGTGCTGAAACGGGTAGAACAGGTCGGTTCCGACGAATTGCTGGTAACTGCACTCGGCGCAATCGCCTTAGGCGTTGCGTATTGCGCCGTCAAAGTGTTCGGAGCGTCTTTTGCCCTTGGCGCTTTCGCTGCTGGGTTAGTCCTGAACGAATCCGATCTTGGGAAGGCTGCGGCCAAGCACCTGCACACGCTCGAAAACGCGCTGGTTGTGCTCTTCTTTGTCGCGGTCGGTATGCTGTTCGACCCGAGGATCCTCGCCCAGGAGCCTCTGCAAGTGCTGGCTGTGCTTGCCGTGATTGTGATTGCCAAGTCTTTGATCGCTTTTGCCGCGGTTCTGCTTTTTCGCAACACCGTCGCGATCGCCCTGACGATCGCGGCATGCTTGGCCCAAATCGGAGAGTTCTCATTTATCCTGGCCGGATTGGGGATTTCTCTGCGCCTGCTGCCGCCAGAGGGGCTCAACCTGATCGTTGCCGGCGCGCTTTTCTCGATCGCTATCAATCCCCTGGTCTTCCGGCTCGCCCGTGCGCTTAAACGGAGAACGTGCGTGTCTACCGCCGAAGCACGGGGGAAGTGCATAAACGCAGTTAGCAGTTAGCTCGTATACGAAAATCCATGCCGGACCAAAACGGATGACTTACGCACTACTTACTACTTACTACTTACTATTTACTGCTCACTTGCTTACTGCTTACCCTTTCGAGGAGGAAATAATATAGAGGTTCTGCCAATTGCGGCCGATGGGTGGCACGGTACAGATTGTTACACACATGCCACTATGAAATCCGCACTTCATGTAGCCTCCGCTATCGCCTTGGGGGAAGGGGTGGAGGTAGCTTATTAGAGGGTCACAGTAACGGGGACGTTCTGTACGTAAATACATCCTCCGCCCCAACCCGCCCTTTTTAACGAGCGAGAACGCCATAATCGCCGGCAACGTCGGGAACGATAAAACACCAGTCACTCGGGCGAAAGGCGAAAACGCCGAGCTGACAGTCGTACATCTATGAAACGAACAGTCCATATTTACCAAACCAAAACACTCTCGCAGTATCCATTATTAATCGGCGAAATTCTACATCGCGCAGAGCAGCGACGTGCGCGTCGAGCCAAATGGCGGGACTTATTCCGGAAACTTTCGGCCTAGAATGGGGAACCTCAATTCAGCCCTTTCACTTTGTGACAGATGACATCCTGATTTTCTCTGATCATAGAGGTAGCGAGCGCTTCTTCCTACGGTTCGCTGGCACAACCGACGAATTACAAATCTGGTTAGAGCGCTGGGTTGATCGGTCCAAAAACGATACCGACTGGACCACCATCGCGTGGCAACGTTGCGAGTGATGCCTCTAGCCATACAGTGTTGCTCATCGCCAGATTGCCAAGCAATATACAACAGCGCGTGTCAGGAATTGGCGATTCTGCTAAAAGCGGATCCTGCGCTCTGGAACCAAAACGAAGTCGTTTCTGGCTAGCAGCTGGATCGGGACTCTGGGGATTTATCTGATTCGTTTTCCCAGCTCATTTCTAGGCGAGGCCGCCTCCGAAATCATGGTTGCGCTTCAAAGCAACGCCGGCCTGAAACGTCTTCCGACAGGAACTAATGATCTCTCTCCAAGATTGCC
Organism: Verrucomicrobiota bacterium; assembly: GCA_019236035.1. Classification (GTDB taxonomy): domain Bacteria; phylum Verrucomicrobiota; class Verrucomicrobiia; order Chthoniobacterales; family JAFAMB01; genus JAFAMB01. The sequence continues at coordinate 3,314 of JAFAJU010000155.1, forward strand.
CGTTCTGATTGGTCTCGGAGAACTCCCCATCGAAGCGCCATGTCATTCGATAATCGGAGATCGCGGCCGAGCTGATACCCCGAACAGTTC
>JAFAJU010000229.1 GCA_019236035.1 Verrucomicrobiota bacterium
ACTGCGATAGCGTTCGGTGGAAACTGTGTGAGCGCCGACGGTTTACGCAGATTAATCGACGACGCGCGCCGCACCTTTGCGCGTGAAATGAAGCGACGAAAGAGGGAAGCGAGGTAGGAAACGCGAGAGCGCCGAGAACGCGCGAGAACGCCGAAAACGTAGGGGAACGGTTGAATGGCAAGCGGTAATAATTAATCGGTAGCTCTGTATTTTTCGTTTGGCATTGCCATATCCTTACGTTTTCGGCGTTCTCGTGCGTTTTCGGCGCTCTCGGCGTTTCACTGGCACTCTCTTGGTCCCGCTTGCAAATTAACCGTAGAACGAGCAGGTTTCACTATGGCTGAACTCATTCCATCGGCCTTCTCGCGGCGAAGATTCCTTCGGGCTGTGGTGGTCGCGGTAGCGCCGGTGACGTTTCTGGCCCGGGTCCGAGTGACCGCGGGGAAAGAGATCGAGCCGGTCGTTCTGGAGCCAACCCCGCCCGCAGGCGAACAGCTGGTATTGACGCCGGAAGAAACGGCCGGTCCGTTTTTTCGACCGAATTCACCGCTCCGAAGTAATTTTCGGGAACCCGGGGTCAGCGGGCAGCCGATGACTGTAACCGGCTTTGTTTTGGATCGGAACGGGAAACCGATTCCGGGCGTCCTACTGGATTTCTGGCATGCTGATGGGAACGGCGAATACGATTTGCAGGGGTTCCGTTGCCGGGGACACCAGTTCTCGGATTCCGATGGGCGGTACACATTGGAAACAGTCCTGCCGGGTCTGTATCCAGGGCGAACCCGGCACTATCACGTCCGGCTTCAGGCGGCTCACGGTCCGGTATTGACGACGCAGCTGTACTTTCCCGGTGAGGCCGGCAATGAAAGCGATTCGTTGTTCAGGCGCGAATTGTTGGTCAAGCTCCGGGAGAGTAAGGCGGGGCAGGTAGCGACCTTTAATTTCGTTCTGTAGCGTATCCGCCGTCGTCGATTTGAGCGAACCGCGAAGCGGTTTAACAGAACAGCCCAGGCCTAGAAGGCCTGGGCTTCTATGGTCTGTAACCGCTTCGCGGTAGGGCAGCTGTCCCTTCAGGGAAGCGCATCCAAGGATGGAGCGCGCGTCCAGGGAGCGACGTTCCAGGCGTTTCCGACAATTCTCTGGCCCCTCGCGGTCTCCTGAAGTATAAGCGAACCCGTAATATCAACATCCCCCTAGACCATGAAACTATCCAAACATTCTCTGCTCACGAGGGCGCTTTTGCCTCTTGTAACCGTGCTCTGTGCGACCGCATTCGGAGCCGGCGGTTCATACGACGGCGGCCAACCTACGAATCCGAAAGATCTTAAAGGCAAAAAGATCGTTTTGGTGGACGTGCCGAAGCTTGTTGGGATCGGTTACTTCGCCGCGACCACGAAGGGTATGGCTGAAGCTGCGGCCGAGCTCTCCAAGAACAATTTGCCAACCGAAGTTAAGACCGATGCACCAACGGAAGCCGATATCCAGAAACAGATCGAATATATCGACAATGCCATCTCCCGTGGCGTGGATGGGATTCTGTTCGCTTCCAATGATCCAGTGGCAATTTCCCCTGTGCTCCGAAAGGCGTTAAAGGGAGGAATTCATGTAATTGGCTACGATGCCGAGTCACAACCTGATGCCCGTGAGTGGTTCGTCCAGCAGGCGACACCGGACGGCATAGCCAAAGCCTTGATAGATTCGATGGTGGCTGAAGTCGGCAAGGAAGCGGATATCGCAATCGTCACGAGTTCCCTGACCGCTCCTAACCAGAATGCGTGGATTGCCGAAATGAAGAAATATATCGCGGCCCAGTGCCCGAAACTGAACATTGTAACGATCCTCCCGTCGGAAGAGGACCAGCAGCAGGCCTTCAAGGTGACCGGGCAGATCGTCAAGGCTTATCCAAACGTCAAAGGAATCATCGGTCTTTCAAGTGTCGCTTTCCCGGGGGCCGCGGATGCAATCACGCAGGCCAACTTGATCGGAAAAATCGCCGTGACCGGGCTCTCCACCCCGAATCAGATGAAGCCGTTTGTTAAATCCGGGTGCGTAAAATCGGTGGTGCTGTGGAATCCAGTTGATTTGGGCTACGCCGCCTTGTACGTGATGCGCGCCGCGGTGGACGGGAAGTTGAAACCTGGGGATACCGAGGTCGAGGCAGGTCGGCTTGGTAAACTGAGCGTGATCAACGGAAGCCAATTTTTGCTGGGGCCGCCGTTCATTTTCAACAAGGACAACATCGACAAATTCGACTTCTAAATGAAGTGATACCGGACAATCAGGAAAGCCAGGTAGGCGGCTATTTCCGCTGGGAATGAGGCAACGTTGGGTGGGGCTGTTTTTTCGACCAGCGAAAAAGTGGATCTGACCGAGAGATAAATCAGGGCAAAGGCCAACACGGGGCCGCGTAAAGCGATGAGCAGGTCCCGGAAACTCGCCGCTTTCGAGGCGCTAAAAACAGCGACCGTGGCTGCAACCAGCCAGATCAGTCCCAGAGAAGTTAACCACCGATGTTCTTTGCCCGGCCGAAGGAGAGGGGCGATGAAACTGACGACTGTTCCGAACGTCAGGAGTCGAATCGATTCGAGGAGGTAGAACTGCCTGAGGATGGAGTACTTGAGCAAGATCCCAAAGAGAAGACAAGTGGCTCCGGGGACAGCAAAGAAAGGCCGGGTTGTAAAGTGTTTTCGGTGACCGAAGAGCAAGTCGCACAGCTGGCAGAAATCGATCTCGGGCTTGAATCCGCGTAACCAGCAGATTGCGGTCAAGCCTGGGACGATGGCTACGTCCAGGGGAAGGTAGAGGGCAGCGAGCGGCAGATAAAAACTGATTGTAAGAAGCGCCGAGAGAATGCCGATGACCGGGAGCCAGGCCAACGCGCTCGAGTCGATCGGCTTGGAAGCAACCCGGCTGATCCGTACCGCGGTGAAATGGTGTACAGCCGAAAAGAAAGACTCCACACGAAGTCCGTCTGTTAAGCCGCCAACACGTCGTTCGACGGTATACCCCGTAACTCGTAGACGCGGAGGATTGTATCTTCGATCAGGTTGTTGGGACAGGAAGCGCCGGCTGTGATGCCGACGATCGCCGGACCGATCGGCAGCCAGTTTTCAGTTACGATTTCTCTTTTTTCGTGGAGATTGTAATGCGTGATGCGTTCTGCGGTCTCGAGTTTGCATGCGCTTCGGATGAAATACGTGGGAAGCTTGGCTTCGCCCATCTCCGCCAGGTGCGACGTGTTTGAGCTGTTGTAGCCACCGACAACCAGCAACAGATCCATCTTTTCGTGCAAAAGTCCGCTGAGCGCGTCCTGACGTTCCTGGGTCGCACCGCAGATCGTATCGAAAAATCGGAAGCTTTTGGAACCTAATTCCGATCCGTCGCGGTCGATGATCGCGCTGCGAATCCTTCTTTGGACTTCCTCGGTCTCGCCACGGAGCATGGTCGTCTGGTTGGCTACGCCCACCGCCTCAAGGTGCGTGTCGGGATCGAAGCCAGGGGAGTATGCATCCTTGAAGCGGTCCAGGAATTCCTGCTTGTTTCCGCCATGCCGAATATAGTCGCACACATAGTCCGTGTCCTTAAGGGTCAAGACAATCAAATAGTGGCCCCGTCCGAGTCCGAGCGCGCGAGAAGCAGTGGCTTTTGTTTCTTCGTGCTCAGCCTTCCCGTGGATGATTGAGGTAACGTGTTCGACTGCGTTCTGACGAACGCGTTTCCAAACGCTCATAACATCGCCACAGGTAGTGTCCACGATCTGGCAACCGCGTTCCTGGATCTTCTTCAGGGTGATCAGATCAGTCCCGAAAGCCGGGACGATCACAACATCGTCTGCACTCAACTCGTCGATCTCAGCTTCTCGCCCATTGCCGAGCAGGTTTTTTATTCCCATGGCTGCGATCTGTTCATTCACCAATGGGTTGTGAATGATCTCCCCCAGGATGAACAATCGGCTTTCAGAAAAAACCTTGCGGGCTGCGTACGCAAGATCGATCGCCCGCTCGACCCCGTAACAAAACCCGAACTGCTTTGCTAGCCGCACCGTCGTGTCGCGCACGTTTAAAACACCTCCATTCGCACGGATGCGCTCA
>JAFAJU010000239.1 GCA_019236035.1 Verrucomicrobiota bacterium
TAGACCAATCCACAATTTCAGCGTGTTGGTCGCCCCGGATGGCACTCTAACTTTGCACTAACCGTCCGTTGCGAACGCCAATGTAAGCGAAACGTCCGCTTTGCCCTCTTCAAAACCGAGCAAACCTAGACGGTTCGCCTACGTCGTGGCCAGCCTTGAGACGTGCGTCGCCGGATCGGCCGATTGCTGGTGGTAAACGCTCAGAGTTTCGCTAAGATCAATGAAGTAATCGCTGCTGTTCACAAGGATATTTAGACAATGAACGTCGACGGCCAACCGTATCGGACCATTTGGCTTAATGATGATGGAAACACTGTCAGCGTCATCGATCAGACTTTATTACCTCATCGCTTCAAGATCGTTAAGTGGCGCACGGTCGAGGATGTTGCCGCGGGGATTCGCAACATGGTGGTACGCGGAGCGCCGCTCATCGGAGCTTCCGCTGGTTATGGCATCGCTCTCGGCATGCTCGGCGATCCGAGCGACAAAGGATTTCAACGGGCCTACGAACTACTCCTCGCATCACGACCGACGGCGGTGAACTTGAGGTGGGCACTCGATAGGATGCAGGGCACGCTGCTCCCATTAGACCCGAACGACCGTGCTACTCAGGCGTTCACGACAGCCGCAAAGATTTGCGATGAAGATGTCTCGAACTGTTCTGCGATAGGCGAATATGGGCGTTCGCTCATCGAGCAGGCCTGGGATAACACCGGACGGTCGCGTCCGGTTAATCTGCTGACCCATTGTAACGCCGGTTGGTTAGCAACGGTTGATTGGGGAACTGCTCTGGCTCCAATTTATAAGGCCTTCGATGCTGGTGTCCCGGTTCATGTCTGGGTTGATGAGACCCGGCCTCGAAATCAGGGCGCTTCGTTGACCGCCTGGGAGCTTGGCCAGCACGGGGTACCGCACACCGTAATCGTTGACAACGCGGGCGGCCATCTCATGCAACAGGGATATGTCGACCTTTGCATCGTCGGCAGCGACCGGACCACGGGGAGCGGAGATGTCTGCAACAAGATCGGTACTTATCTGAAGGCCTTGGCTGCGCGAGACAACCAGGTCCCGTTCTATGTTGCTCTTCCTCTCTCCACCATCGATTGGACGATCGATGATGGAATTAAGAGTATCCCAATCGAGACTCGTTCACCGGAGGAAGTCGTCAACATTTCTGGCATCACGAAAGAGGGTGAAGTCTGCGACGTCCGATTGACGCCCGAGCGCAGCGCCGCTCTCAATTATGCTTTCGACGTGACGCGTCGCCACTTGGTCACTTCGCTAATCACAGAATACGGCGCCTTCCGAACGATCCCTGAAGAAATGGCAAAGTTGCGACAGAAAGCGGAGCAGGCGGACCTCTAGCCCGCCTTTGCTGCCTTCTGTTCAATTTCTTTTTGAGGCCAGGTGAAAGGCTCGACTGAGCTCGCCGAGGTTGCTCGACTGAGCTTGCCGAAGTCCTTGGCCCCACCAGATCATTCGGTAGGGCCAAGTTTCACCTTGGCCTTGTGGCGCCAGATCGTTCGGTAGCAAGTGACGCGCTTCGTCGCGTCCTAGCTCGAGAATGACAAACTTTTCATAAATCCATTCCCGTCCTATGACGTGCCACGATCAACTCCCGAGCTCCTTGGAAGAAAGAAGTCTGAATGCGAATCTTGGTTATCGAAGATGAAAAGAAAATCGCGACTTCAGACAGCCCGCGGCGTGGGCTGCCGCATCGGAGAGACGCAATGAAAAGCTGGCCTCTGCGCACCAGGCTTGCCGTTTGGACCGCTTTCTTCCTCACGGCCGAGCTAATCATTTTCGGGCTCGCTTCGGGTACGTTGATCTATAATGAGCAATTGGAGGCGTTCCGTGAAATCAGAGGCGAACCGAATTCTCCCATCGTCATTCGGAAAGAGGCCTCCGAACTGATTTTTGATTTAGCCACCGCCTATCTGACCGCTCTCCCTGCGGCGGCTTTGGCTGCGGCGTTCGGAGTCTGGTGGATCACGCGAAAGTCGCTACAGCCATTACAAGATGTTGCTGATGCGGCCGAACAAATTCATGCCAAAGCACTCGATCAGAGATTGCCACAGCCGGCAGCCCAGGACGAAATCGGCCGGTTAGTCCTGGTGCTGAACGATACCTTTGACCGGCTCGGGCGCAGCTTCGCGCAAGCAACGCGTTTTTCCAGCGATGCTTCCCATGAGTTAAAGACACCTCTAACAATTATGCGCGGTGAAATAGAATCAGCTTTGCGGAGCGGGTTGAATACTCCTATGACCGACAGCCTGTTGGACAGTCTACTCAGCCAAACTCAGCGCCTCTCAACCATTACCGAAAATTTGCTCTTGCTCTCACGGGCTGACGCTAGAGCGCTGAGTTTAAAAAAGGAGGCCGTAGATTTCAGCGCGCTCTGTCAAGACGTGGTGGAAGACGGGGAAATTCTGGGAATGCGTCGTAACATTGAGACCAAAGCCGAAATTTCGCCGGAAGTTATCGTGTGGGCGGACAAATCGTACGTCCGACAGGCTCTCTTGAACCTTTTGGATAACGCCATTAAGTACAACTTCGAGAGCGGCACCGTCTCGATCTCCCTCACAAAATCCGGTTCGCTGGCTATTTTCAGGATTGCCAACACAGGCCAAGAAATTCCCAGAGACCACGAAACGTCTGTTTTCGAACGATTTTATCGGGCCGACGCCAGCCGGGCCGGAGACGTGGTCGGTTCGGGCCTAGGTCGTCCCGTAGGGACTGAACGATCGTAGCCAGGCACGAAGTGCCTGGAAGACGTGTCCTCAAGGGATCCGT
>JAFAJU010000422.1 GCA_019236035.1 Verrucomicrobiota bacterium
CGGCTCCACGGCGTACATCTCCGCTCCGAATCTGTTTCAAGACCTCATCGCTCCAGGCTAACTCACTGGAAATGATCGGCGACGGTCCAGGCTGCTGGCTGTAGAAGCGGGTGTCCACAAAACCGAATCCGCCACAGATTAGCTGGAGAAGCCCTAAAGGTTTCCCTTTGGACCCGGCGGTCAGTTCTGCATTCAGCGCCGGATACCAGACAAAACCAACTACGATGGCTACTATCCAGAACAGGGCAACCAGGCAGATGCTTACCAGCATCCACGGATTAAAAGTTTTAAAAAGACCGCGGTTCCGAGCCATGACTATTTTTCCTGATACTGCGTAACGCCGATTGGAAACGCCGGCGTGGTATGCTGCTTAAAAAACAGGAGTTGTGACAGCGGCAGCCCGTAATTCACTACAAGGAGGATTAGAATCAGTACGTTCCAGAAGGCGAAGCCATTCAGTACCCTGGGTACGCGAATCGGCGGGTTTACCGCCAAAGCAAATCGTAGCCGGTGCTCTAGTTCGCCTTTCGGTTGGAGCTGTGTGGCCAAAAGATTTATTACCAGCAGGATCGAAGAGAGCAGAATAATAAACCCGCCAATGCTGGAGATTACCACAAAGGGTGCCTGGGGTGCTATGGCCGGATCATGATAGTCGTAGAATGCCATCCGCCGCGGCTGACCCATTAAACCAACGATGTGCCAAGGAATGGTCGTTACCATAAGTCCAACGAACCAGAACCAGAGCTGCCAGCGGGCCATGCGAACGGAGAAGAGCTGTTTGCCAGTCAGATGCGGCCAAATCTCATACGCTATCGCGAAATACATAATCACAATGGCGCCTCCATAGATGAGGTGGAAATGAGCAGTCACCCATTGCGTGTTATGGATGGTTGCATCCAAGCCATAGCTCATATTGATCAAGCCGCCCGCTCCTCCAAGTCCAAGCATGATCAACGAGAGCCCGCAGGCCAGAATCATCGGCCTATCCCAGGGCAAGGCGCCAATCCAGCCGAATAGCCCTTTACCGCCCCGAAGCCGGCCACCAGTTTCCAACGAAGCACAGATACTGAATACGGTTAAAAATGTTGGCACTGCAACCAGGGCGGTGAAAAGCGCGTGCATGAATTTTGGGCCTCCAGCTACCTCAGGATCTCCGAAAATATGGTGCATGCCTACCGGCATCGAAAAGACCAGAAACAGGATAAAAGCGATTCGCCCCATGGTATCGCTGTAGAGCCGCGAATCCGCTTCTTTGGGCACGAGGGTATAAAAAGCGACATAGCTGGGAATTAGCCAAAAATAGACGATACCGTGGAGGGTCCAGCTGAACAGGATGCGTCCTAGCCCGGCGTTCACTGTTGCTGTCCAACCTAATAAATACGGGACGACGGAGCTTAACAGTTCGATGGTGACGCCGAGAGATGTCCAGAACCACAGCAATGCACCGGCGCAAGAGGCAAACATCGCCAACGGAACGGGGGCGTTACGGTGTCTTACTTTCCAGACGGTCAGGTTAGCCAGCATGACCGCGACCCACACCCAGGAGCCGAGAACAACCAATATTAGTCCCACGTAGTACCAAGTATTGCCCATCAACGGTAGATAGAACGTATAGAGAGTTGCCGATTTACCGAGCAATTCCGGGATCAAAGCAGCTAGACTCCCAACAACCGCCATCGCGAATCCGAGCCAGGCAAACCCTTGTCCTACAATCCTCTGAGCAAGGGCATTGGCACAAGCGGCGTAACCAAAGCCCATCGCAACGAAGGTTGGGAACATATAACCGAAAAATGACCCATGCGCCGTGACCGAGCTATAATACATCTTCGGATCGCGCACTTCGAGCCACGGACTCCGAGCGACCATTTGAAAAACGCCCAAGCAAATGGCCGGCACGAAGGCGGCAAAAGCCGCCCAGAAATGACACAAAACTAACCGCTCGCTACGATACATAAATTAGAATCTCTGCTTCCCGGTTGGATCCACCGGGAAATCCGCTTTGCTGCCAACTATCAATTTCGCCCACATATCTTGATGGCCGATCCCACAGAATTCGTGGCAGGGAACGGTATATTCTCCGGGATGACTAAATTGAACGCGAACCGTGGTGATATAACCGGGTACAACCATCGCGTTTACGTTTGTTCCGATGACTAGAAAACCGTGTACCACGTCGGCGCTCACCGCTCGAATAGTGACCGGAGTATTGACAGGGACTTTGATAACGGAAGGCGAGAAGGAAAACTGTTGTAGCACCAATCTGACGACGGCGGAACCATCGAGTTGCATGGCGGTTCCCAAATTTGATTCAACGAACTCGCCTGATCGATGAATCTCGTCTGAGGAGATACTCTCCAAACTGGAAGGGGGAGCATCGCGGAAGAACGCAATGCTCACGGTAAAGGTTACAACGATCAAAACCGTGATGGCACAGACGACCAAAACCCATCGGTTTTCCGCTCGGCTTATCTCTTCCTCCGGTAAATCACCGGTACGCAGCAGATCTTCACTCATAAGGCAATTGAGGTTCTGTCCTGAAGGACATCAGAACTAAGCTCAGGGTTCTAAGCCTGGTAATTCTACGGCTTTGAAATTAAATGTACCTTTGGTCAGCAATTCGATGGGTTTATCATTCCAAAAATCCTCCTGACTTTTCACTTTTCACCTCTCACCTTTCAGGTCCTCGGTATGTACGCAAAAAAGTAAAATGCATACCAGATGATCAAAACGCAGGCCGTTGCGATTGAAGCGACCACTACTGCACCAATTGGCCCTCGGCGGAGTGTCTCGATCGCCGTCTTGCGTCCGCAAGGATCGGCTACGTGGTCTGGGTGGCTTGCTGCGGAACTTAGCGGCTCATCCAGTTCATTGGAGGACGTATCTGCTGATTCATTCATAGCAAGGCGTAGTTGGTAAGCGTTTTTCGGATAGGTGCCAGGAATAGCTGCGCTTGCTCACGTCCCGCAAAAGACTGCTGGTCTAATGAGGAAGGGAATTTGCGACCTTTTGCCCCCCGGAATGTTGGGCATCGGTGATGCCTAGTTGTTCAAAGTAGGCGGCTATGGCTTGCATATCCTCCGGGCTTAAGGCCGCCGCGACGGGAGACATCAGATCATCGTCTTCATGAGCCGCTGCTAATTGCTGTAGGCGATAGACGATGTAGTTACTATATTGTCCGTGCAGAGCGGGAATACTGGGAGGCTCACCGAGACCGCGCGGCCCGTGGCAATTATTGCACGATTGCACAGTCAATTTATCGTCCCCAACAGTGGCTAATTGTCTCCCTCGCTCGAATTGCGCCGGTGTGAGCTCCTTGGCGGGTGGCGGAAAACTGGACTGCAGCGAAGCGTAGTAAGCGGATACATCCGCTCGCTCTTGTGGACTGAGTCGCTGTGCAAAGTTGGTCATGTAAACATTATGTCGTTTACCGTTGGCATAGAGCTCCAGCTGATGTGTCAGATAAAAGCTGCTTTGTCCGGCCAGGCGCGGAACAAGACTGGTCCCGTTTCCTACACCATCGTACCCATGGCAAGAAGAACAGGATGCCACCCCCTTCGATGTGCCCCAGGCAGCAATTTTCGCTCCCCGTTCCGGATTGCCAACATAATCGTCCGGACCACGTGAGTTCTGCCCCATGACGAACATCGATAGGCTGACGAAAATCGCGCCGGGAATCAAGACTGTCGTTAGTTTCTTCATGTGATGATTCGCGTTTGTTCGTTTTACGGTTAGGGTGTATTCGCGGAATCACCTTCGCATCACTTCGTCTCCATTCTCGGTTCTGTTCCTACACCAAAGGACCGGGTTTCTTCAGATAACGATTGCGAATAGCGTCGACTGTAAAAAGATTGAGCGCCATGAGGGTATTCGTATAGTTGTATGTACCGTTGTGCGGAAATGATGATGCACCGAGCGAGAAAAGATTCGGAATGTCCCAAGATTGCTGGTATTTGTTGACCACGCTGGTGCTGGGATCCGTACCCATAATCGCACCACCGCAATTGTGGGTTGACTGGTAGACCGAGACATCGAACGGGCGCTCTCCATAGATCCTGTTAGAAACCTGTCTACTGCCTGGCATCGCTTTCGCGATCTCGGTGGACCGATCCGTAACAAGACGGATCATTTTTACGTCGTTCTCCGGAAAATCGAACGTCATGCGGAGGAGGGGTAGACCCCAGGCATCTCTATATGTGGGATCCAGATCCAGATAGTTTTCGCGTGTGGGCATACTAGTCCCGTGGCATAAAATCTGGCCCACGTGACCATAGTGTTTGCGTACCGCATCCTTCCAGCCTTTACCCCATTTGGGTGTTCCCGGTGGAAGCGGATTCTGTTCGACTGGCCGCCCACCTGTCCAAGCTGCGAGAACATAGGCTCCGCCAATGAATCCATAGGGACCGTGGTCGAAATTGTCCCCGCTTAAATCATCGATCATCGTTCCGATTGCGCCGGAACCCATGAACGGATTCATGTTGATATCCTGGTCAAAGAAGCTCCAGACATTCGAGGTCGTTTGGTAGGTATAATTTCTTCCGACTACCCCGGTACCGGTCTCTGGGTCGTATGGTTTTCCGATTTTGGATAACAGCAGCATGCGGACATTGTTTAACGGGAACATCGAGAGAATTACGAGAGAGGCAGGCTGGAATACTTCTTGCCCGGCCGCATCGTAGTACGTTACTCCAGTGGCTTTTTTGCCACTCGAGTCCACGTTTATTCGAGCGACCTGGCATTGAGTACGTAATTCGAAATTAGGACTTCGTAGTAGAATCGGTAAAGTGACCGTCTGTGGACTTGCCTTTGCGTAGTGTTCGCAGGCAAAGCGTTCACAGAATCCACAGTAGACGCAGGCGTTAAGTTTCAGACCATCGGGGTTTGTATACGCAACACTGAGGTTTACGGAAGGTTGTGGATAGGGATGATAACCAAGGTCGTTCGCGGCTTTTCGAAAAAGTGCGCCGTTATACTGTTCTTTGAGCGGCGGCGTCGGATATTCGCGGGACCGTGGCCCTTCGAATGGATTGCCGCCTGGTTGAATTTTTCCTTTAATATTGCCGGCCTTTCCGCTTGCTCCGCACAAGTATTCGAACTTGTCGTAGTACGGTTCGACCTCATCATAGGTAAGTCCCCAATCCTGAATGGTGAGCCCAAGCGCATCCACAAAGCTTTTTCCATACCGTTCGACCATGGCGGTTTTCCAGACGAAATCCTTCACTTGGAACCGAAACATTTGACCGTTCCAGTGAACGCCGGATCCTCCCAAGTTCGTACCTGGGAGGAATGCTCCCCACCGACGAACCGGAAGCGCGGTTTCGTCAGATGAATGGCGCAGCGTGATTGCCTCGCGGACATTGTCCTGCATCATTCCTTTGCGAACAGCGAACCGTAGTTCATCATGGATTTCCGGGGATTGAAAATCTGGACTCGTAAAGCGCGGAAACCCGCGTTCCAGTCCAACCATTTTCAGCCCAGTGTTTACTAACTCTTTCGCGACAAGGCTGGATCCCCACCCGACTCCAACAAACACGATGTCGACTTCTTTCATTACTGTTGCCATAAAAGATAAACTCCACTGCTTACTGCTTATCGCTTACTGGTGCGGCGAATAGGCTGGAATATTAGGGTCTGGCATAAAATGGCCGTCATGTTGTCCCAGGCTGACCGGCTCGCGTTGGAATTTGATTCCGTGTTGATCAATGAGGTCGTAGTAGGAAGCATAGGCGCCAGGAAATCCAATCATCTTCCAGCCCAACATGTCTTTGTTGCCCCCGTAGACCGGATCGGAGAAGAAGCCCTCAACGGTCATTCCCCAGAGTTGGCTGAAAAAAATATCTGAGGAAATATCATTCAGATCGATTTTACCGTTTTCAAGCTGGCGCAGGTACTCGTCTTGTTGCTCAGGCGACATTTCCCAGAAAGGCCTGCCTGATTTAGCCAGTTCGGCGTTAATTGCCTTGATCGCGGTGTGAAATAGCTCACCGGGTGTCAACGGCAGCTGATATCCGAGCCCGGGTCTTGTCGGTAACCATGGCCCACTCCTATAAAGACGTTCTCCGGCGCCCCACGCGCCTCCAAGTTGCTTATCGAGGTAGTTAGAAACGCAGGCTTCGACGCCACCGGGATAGTCGTCGGTTGGAATCAATCGAGCAACGGCTGCCTCGATGAACTGTGCTTCCTCTCTATTAAAAAACAGATACTGGGTTTCATTTTGTCCAGATTTCTCTGCTTGTTCACTCTGATGATGTTCGTGATCCGGCTGGGCGGTTTCCTTGGCGCGAACCTCTGGAGCGATAGCCGCGGCGATGCCGGCAAGTCCAACTTTCGCAAGTAACTCTCGACGTGAAACGTTTGACATACAGTTCGCTGTGAGCTGATTACGAATTTAGCATCGCCACTGGGGCATCTGGCCTCAATTGCCCAGAAGGAAAGTGCGGGATATGACGAATGGCTAGATTTGGACCTTCTCTTTCGGGTAGTAGTTGTGAACGAGGGATAACTAGTGTTTGGATTATGAAACTGCTAACTACAGACCTTTAGACGTACTCGGTATACCTCGGTACGAAGACCTGGGTTCGAATATGTGAAGCTATATTAGGTGGCCGTGGTGGGGCAGCCAGGCCTTGATCGTAGGCTTCGTTTGCGACTGCTGACGCGATTTTCA
>JAFAJU010000425.1 GCA_019236035.1 Verrucomicrobiota bacterium
TCCTGGCCAGGACCGCCGCCGTTCACGGGCTCCGCCGACGTCGTATTCGCTCGGACGTCACTCCCCCCTTGACGTTCGGTCATGCCCATTCCCAAGAGCACACCATCTTTTTGAGCAGCCGGAATCGATCGCAAATCGTAGCCCGACGAAAGAGCCGGCGGCTCCCATTCGGCGGCGAGTTCCGGCTGGGAGCGAAGCGATGGGATCGATGCAAATGTCATGGTGAGCGGACAACTCGTGCCTTCATCGATCTGGTGGCGCAGCATGACCAAGGCGGCCCGCGCGACATGAGCTCCCGGCCGCTTTTCCAGCCAAGGCAGCGAATGTGTTCGCGACTGAATCCCGATGCGCATCAATTCGTGGTACGCCGGATGGTACGTGACCTCGTCAATCCGGTAACCGAATCGATCGTAGGCCCGCAGCTCAGGTGAAAACCGATTAGCCAGTACGCCCAGATTTATAGTTTCCGGCTTGCCGAGTAGTTCTCCAAGGCGCCGTGCTTCTGCCTCAATCCAACCTCCACCCTCGCGATGGACGGCTTCCTGCAGTGCGCGGTCGCCATCAAAAAGGTTGTAATTTTCCAACGGCGGCGGCTGGTTGAAGACGGCTTCAGGCGAATACGGGGCGCTCACGAAAAATTGGGCAGACGGCAAACCATGGCGCATCCGCGAGCGCCTTGCAACCGAGCCCGCGTGCGTTTCTCGATCAACCGCCAATGTGAAACAGCTTGTACATGCGGTCTAACTGATCTTCGGGCGTGGGTGTCGCGGTTGGCGTAGGTACAGCCAATGCGGTCGCCGCATGAGCGGCAGTGCGCTCCGCCGATACCTTCTTCGCGCGGTTGGTTGTCTCACCAAACAGAAGCACCATAAAAATCACCACGCTCCAAGTCGAGTAACCTTGCACCACTAAAACAGCTAAACGGGCGATCAACCTGCACATGCGAACACCTCATTTTGCGCATCGGTTGCCATAGCCTGCATCGCTCAAAAATCTCTAAAGATTTTGTGAGCGATGCAGGCCAGGCCATTTGTAATGAATCATGTGGAAATGATCTTTACTATAAGTTGACTCAGAATCAGCTTGGGCTCGAGTTGAGTCGTGACCAGCTGAATATTTGCTTGCAAACAGGCTTGCAGAGCCTCAACCAGTTTTCCCAACTCGAACCGATGCGCCTCACATGCGGCCAGCCCAAGGGCGTAGGCGTTAATTCCCCCATCCTTCCGCCGAGGCAAATGGCGAATCGCGTCTTCGGGCAGTTTGCTGAGAATGGAGTTGAACTGAAAAGGAGCCGAAGGCGGCTTGATCCCATGCCTGACCAATAAGTCTTTCGTTACGAGTAAATTTCGTACGGTCGGGATAATTGCGGCGTAAAGGATTCCGATCGGCGTTTCGCCCTGAAAGATCAGTTGCTCCAGCAGCGCGAGACTCTCGCCTAGTTGTCGCTTTGACAGACAGGTGCCGAGCTCCCAAATCACCCCGCTGGTCGATTTCGCTACTAATGTGTCCACGACTTCCACGGTAACTGTCCGCTTGTCCCCAAGATAAAGATCGATCTTTTCGAGCTCGTTCCGCAATTGCCGGCTATCCGCGCCGGCGAGCTGAACAAATAGTTCCAGCGCTTGGGGGTCAAACCGGAGATCAAATTCGGCGGCCAACCCGTGCACTACGGCCTGAACATCCTCTTCCCAGCCGGGGCGGCTCGTATCGATTCGGTCGAACTGTTCTACTTTCGCGACCTTTCCAAGCGATTTATAAAAGCTCCGCCGTTTATCTACTTCTGTGGCGCTTAACAAAAAGCGCACCCCGTCCGGCAAACCATGGGCCAGGTATTCTCGTAACTCCTCCAAAGCCTCTTGCACGGTAGCGGAACGGCCCGTCACGGTGTCAGCGAGGAAATTCACGTTCTTGAGCCAAACGAGCTTCTCGCCTCCAAAAAGAGGGAGCGTTTGGATTGCTTCTTTGACCTGGTGAATTCGGAGGACAGCTTGTTCGGCGTTGTCTGCGGTTCCGTCGATCGTATCCACACCGAAGTCGGCACCACTCTCCGGGGTGAGTTCGGACGCAAGTTCCCTGGCGCGGCGTTTCGTTTCCCCTTCGTCCGATCCGATGACCGCAAAGACCCGTGACGTTTCGGCGGTCAAGGCCGTTTTTCTACGTGGAGGCATGAGTAGAGAGAGGTAACCGGTATCCATCGGGCTGTAAATAGCCGAGGCAAAACCAAATTCCGAAGTTTCCGCACCTTGGTAAGCAGAGGCGTAGCGGATCGTGTGGGCGCAACCGAGGCTCGGCAGTGGTGCGAGGTCGAGTGGCATCGGCTATTGTGGCACGGGCGTCTCGCCCGTGATCTTGTTCGGTCCACGGGCGAGACGCCCGTGCCACAAATCGCCCATGTCACTCAGCCTCGTCCTACCGTAAAATCGGTTGACTTTAACGATAAAGGGCGTAGCCGTCTTTAACGTTATAGCCAATCCCTTTTCCCCTCGTGTCTCAAGGTCAGCCAGCTCACCCGGGTCTGCCCCCACGCCGCCATGTGACTCTGAAGTCGCTAGCGCAGCAACTTGGCGTTTCCGCCATGACCGTCTCAAACGCTTTTAACCGGCCCGAGGAGTTGTCCTCAAGTCTGCGACAACGTATTCTCTCGACCGCTGCAAACGCCGGTTACCATGGTCCACGCCCCTCCGGACGAATGCTCAGAACCGGACTCGCCGGCGCTATTGCGCTCTCCAATCCCGATCCCATTCCGCATCTGTTCGAAGATTCTAACGCATCTGCTTTTATGGCCGGCATCTCCGAGGTCTGCGCAAAGCACCAATACGGACTAACTGTCCTTCCTCCCGTGCAAGATGCGTCTCGTCAGACCGCAGTCGATAAGGTCGCCGTCGACGGTTTCATTCTCTATGCGATTCCGGACCAAAGCCCGATTATCAACCGGGTCCTGGGGCGACAATTACCGGCTGTAACGGTCGACATGACCAAACTTCCGGAGATTGCTGCTGTGGGCATCGACGATCGGGCCGCAGCCAGGAAGATCGCCGATCACGTTTTACAATTCGGCCACCGCAGCATTGCCGTCCTGTCTCTGGAGATGACGCCTGATGGATTTTCCGGTCTTGTTAATGGTGATCGAGTCGACAAGTGTCGTGCCCCAGTCACCCAGCAACGCCTTTTTGGGTATTTCGAGGCGCTAAAAGACGCCGGCATAGATCCGGCAAAGGTGCCCATCTACGAAATTCGAATAAATGACGATGCGGAAGCGTCTTATTGGACCAGGAGATTTTTGAAAAGGAATCGCAGCCGGCCGACTGCGATATTTTCTATGAGCGACCGTATGGCGTTCGGTGCGCTGCGAGCCGCGACCCAGCTCGGGTTGAAGGTGCCAAGAGATGTTTCTATTGTCGGGTTCGACGACATACCGCGGGCCGCTGAATCGAGTCCTTACCTGACCACCGTTCGCCAACCCTCCCGGGCGAAGGGTCAGTTGGCGGCCTCGATCGTGGTCGGCGA
>JAFAJU010000546.1 GCA_019236035.1 Verrucomicrobiota bacterium
TATCGATGGTTTCACGAACGGCCTGCGGTAGCGATTCAAGCGGGACATCGTCCGCAAACGACGCGAAAGGTAGGGTGAGGATCGGAAGTAGTACTAGCGAACGCATTTTCTAACTTACCGAGTTCAAAAAAATTTCTAGCACTGAAATTTATCAATCGTGGCTAATCCCGTTCGGTTCGAGCCCAGCCCGCAAAAATCACGCGCTGGGAGAATCGACGAGCTCATTGCGGGCTAGAAAGCTCTTAAACAGACGCTGCGCGTCTGTTCAAGAGCCTGTTTTACAATTAAGGATTCGAAACAACCTGTTTTTAAACTTTTCTCTTCAAAAAGCAGCAGGATGGTCCGGCGTAGCCGGAGGATTCTGCTGCCTGAGCCTGCATCGCTCACAAATCTCTGAAGATTTGTGAGCGATGCAGGCTAGTTGGCTTCGGGCACGGCAGAGGGTTTTGGCTTCTTGAAGGACGGAAACTGATCAATTTTCAGTCGCTGACCACGCGCTCAGTTCCGGCGTATAGATTAAATCGATTCTCACGCAAAAACCCAACAAGCGTGGAGCCATACTCCCGCGCCAGCTCAACCGAAAGACTTGATGGAGCGCCGACCGCGACCATGAAAGGGATTCCGGCCATGATTGATTTTTGAGTCAGTTCGAATCCGGCTCGACCGCTTACGAAAAGCAGCAGGTCTGAGAAATCACTGCGCCCGGCCAACAATTCCGCCCCGATCAATTTATCTACCGCATTATGACGGCCGACATCTTCGCAAATCCGGAGGAGTTTCTGCTCAGGATCGAAAAGCGCAGCCCCATGAAGCCCGCCGGTGTGTTCGAAAATAGCCTGCTTCTCGCGCACCAGCGATGGGGTTCGCACGAGAAATTCGACCGAATGTTTCGGTCGGGAACGGTCCAGGTGAATTTCCCGGTTCATCCGCAATGCCTGGAGTGAAGCTTTCCCGCATACCCCGCAGCTCGACGAAGCGTAGAAATGGCGCTCAAGACGGCTTAGATCAAGCTCCCCAGAGACTGCCACCGAGACCGAGGAATCGGCCTCTTGCTTGATCGCCTCGATATCGGTCCGACGATGCAGAATCCCTTCGGTGTAAAGGAAACCGATAGCTAACTCCCGGTCCTGGCCCGGGGTGCGCATTGTGATCGAAATCGGCTTACGAACAAGCGTACCTCGCCGGCGAAAACAGAGAATGATTTGCAGCGGTTCCTCCACAGCCAGCTGATCGAGTTCCCTGGCAGGCCGATCTACGGAGCTGAACCTATGGACACCAAAGTCTCGGATCGCAGGGGATTGCATGAACCCAACTATTCTGCTCTTTCCAAGGCGTTTCAAGGTCGCTCGGTGGGGCGAGCGAGGTTGGGCTTTACCGGAAAAACGGCTCGCATTATCCTTCCATGTGGTTCTTACCGAATTCGAGATCCGTCACCTGTTCATTTCTGCTGGCCACAACTATTTCGGGCAGCACGGGAAGCCCCCTGGCGAGCACCCGATCATCGAAGTAGCGCGCATTCAGTGCGTCGCGGGCCAGGGGATCGCAGGCGACAGATTCTTTGGTTTCAAAAGCCCATACAAAGGGCAGATCACCTTTTTCGAGGAAGAGGTCTACCAAGATCTTTGCTTGCAGTTGGGGGTTCGCGATCGCGGCCCGGAAGTTTTCCGCCGGAACGTCATCACGCGCGGTGTGCGGTTGAACGAGTTGATCGGTGCAGAGTTTGAAATCCAGGGTGTGCGGCTATTCGGGCATGAAGAGTGCCGGCCCTGTTATTGGATGGATCTGGCGTTTACCACCGGTACAGAAGATGCCCTGAAAGGCCGGGGAGGGCTGAGAGCCGAGATCCTTGCCGACGGTTATCTGACGCGTTCGGTTTATGCGACAAGCATGAACGAGCGACAATAAACGGCAACAACCGGTCTTCCCTCACGCTCAGTCTCCCCGGTAAGTGCACCGCGCTACCGGGGTTTCGTGAACCACGATCTCGCAAAGGCCTGGGCATTGCGGGGCGAGTTTTCGCCAGAACCATGCCGCCATCAGCTCTATTGTGGGATTTTCCAGCCCGGGAATATCATTCAGGTATGCGTGATCCAATTCCGCTACCAGCGGTTGCATCGCCTCGCTGATCCGAGCATGGTCATAGATCCAGCCGGAACCGGTATCGACCTCACCCTCCACCGAAACCTCGACTTTAAAGCTGTGCCCGTGCATGCGCGCGCATTTATGTCCGGGGGGCACTTTCGGTAATGTTTGAGCCGATTCGAAAAAGAAATCCTTGGTTAGCCTGGCTCTCATACACCCTTCGTATCTGGGGACCAAATGAACTTGTGCATCTGCAACTGGAATCTGACTCGAAGGTTGTCTTCGAGCAGCCACTCGACGATTTCGCGTGGTTGGATGCGGCCAAAGATCGGAGAAAATAGTACCGTCCCGCAGCGGTTGATCAGGTTAAACTCCTCGATCTTCTGGCGCGACCAAAGGTAATCTTCACGCGATCCGATGACGAACTTGACTTCGTCTCTACTCGTGAGATGAGGGATATTTTCGTACCGGTTGCGTTCCGATTCGCCGCTTCCCGGCGTCTTTAGATCCATGATGCGATGTACGCGCCGATCAATTCCAGAAATGTCGTGCGCACCACTGGTCTCTATCAACACTGTCTTCCCCAAATCGCAGAGTTGTTCCATCAACAGCAAAACGGCTTTCTGGAGCAGCGGTTCACCACCGGTTATTTCCACTAATGAGCAATCGAAGGCTAAGACCCGCTCAACGATCTCCAGCAACGTCATCTTGTGGCCTGCATAGAACGCGTAGGCTGTGTCACAATAGTTGCAACGAAGGTCGCAAAAGGTCAGACGAACAAAGACGCAGGGCAATCCGGCCCAGGTGCTTTCTCCCTGGATCGACCGATAGATCTCGTTGATCGTGAGCGTTGGCGTCTTGTTCTGCACGTGAAGAAAATCAATGAATGTAAGCGATACGGCAATACCCTTGGCCTGCATCGCACCAATTCTGAGAGATTTGTCGCGATGCAGGCTTCAGCAGGACCTTTGCGGGCTTAGGCCGCGCCGCCGAAACTCACGTAGTCGTCAACCTCGAGAAGATCGAACCAGGTCACGAGATCGTCGCGATTCGGAGCGAGTTTTTGGATCGATTCATTGAAATGCTCGCGGCTCTCATTGTCTGAGGGGCCTCGTCCGATATGGTATTCAGACCAGGTAGCAATCTCCCACTCGCCCTTGTTTACATGTTCGCGGATCCAGGCCAACACCTCGCTGTCTGACTTTCCTTGTTTCAAGAGATTCGCGAT
>JAFAJU010000047.1 GCA_019236035.1 Verrucomicrobiota bacterium
TCGCCCTACTCTTTTCATTCTAACGCTCTGCGCGTTAGTGACTCCGAGTTGGACCCGCGCCGCGGACAAAAAGTTTACCGTCGCGCTGATTCCTGGTCTTACGACCGATGCGTTTTACATCACCATGCACCGAGGAGCACAGGCCGCAGCCGACGCCCTGGGCGTGGAACTTATTTTTCAAGGTGCACCTGAATTTAATCCAGTTCAGCAGGTGCCGGTGCTCAATGCCATAATTGGACGTAAACCAGACGCGATTCTGATCGCGCCTACCGACAAAACGCAGTTAATTGAACCGCTCAAAAAGGCGGCTGCAGCGGGAATCGCAGTCATTACAGTCGATACGTTTATTGGGGATGGCCACTACCAGACCGGGAGCGGCGACGCCGATTTTCCGCTATCATACATAGCCTCGGACAATATCTTGGGCGGCCAAATAGCGGCTCGCGCTCTCGCCAAGGCGATCGGCGACAAAGGCAAGGTCTATGTGTCCAATGTGAAACCGGGAATTTCCACCACAGACCAGCGTGAGCAAGGGTTTAAAGAGGAGATGAAGAAACACTCGAACATTACGGTGCTCGAGACCCAATTCAACGATGATGACGCCAATAAGGCGGCTTCACAACTGCAGTCGGTTTACGCGCGGAACCCGGATCTGGCGGGAGTATTTGGCGCTAACCTTTTTTCTGCCGTGGGAGCGGCTGCCGGCGTGAAGCAGGCTAACGCGACCGGGAAAATTAAGGTAGCCGCTTTCGATGCCCCCAAATCGATCGTAGACCAAATCAAATCGGGCGAGATTGAGATGACGATCGCGCAGCATCCTGCGGAGATCGGCTACTACGGTGTCCTGACAGCCTACGCTCACCTGACCGGCCAGTCGGTGCCGCCCCTCATAGGCACTGGCTTTACCGTGATTGACAAGAACAATGCAGATGACCCGGCGGTGAAAAAGTTTATCTATTCAGAGTAGGCAAACTTTAGTGGACACGTTACCGGTTACCGAGGTCGACGCAGATAGAATTAGTTGGCTTACTTGGCTTGCCGCAGCGCGGGCCTGGCTTTTTCTTGGCATCTTATTTCTGGCCTTCGAAGTCTGGGCCCAGCTCGCCTACCGAACTACATTTCTATTCAATCCATTCAATGTTCAGTCGATCGCGGTGTTTGCCGTGGCTCCCCTGCTGCTCGCGCTGGGGCAGACGCTGGTCATCATCTCTGGCGGGATCGATCTTTCCGTCGGCTTCACCATGGGCTTCGCCGCGGTGGTGTTCGCGCATTGCGTGAACGCGACGCTAGATTCTCTCGGGGTTTTCGGAAGTCTGCTCGTCGGTATGATCGTGGCCTTGGTTGCCTCGATCGTTCCCGGCCTCATAAACGGCTTGCTCATCGCTCGGCTGAAGGTGCCGCCATTCATTGGAACTCTCGGCATGTACGGGGTCGCTCGCGGGATCGCTTTCTTGCTGGCAGGCGGCACCACCGTGCCCGTTCGCAACAGTATCCTGTCTGTGCTGGGAAACGGCAGTTTGTTTGGATTCCCGATCATTGTGCTGGTCACAATCGTCATCGTTGGCATCATGCACTTTGTGCTCTCGCAGAGTCGCTATGGACAGCACGTCTATGCGATCGGGGGAAGTCGCCAGGCCTCCTTGCGGGCAGGCATCAACGTGGAGCGCAATACTATCGCTCTCTATGTGCTCTCCTCGGTCTGCGCCGCGATTGGCGGTATCTTATACACGGCACGCTTTTCGGCAGGAGCAGCGCAGGCCGGAGAGCCGCTATTGCTTGACAGCATCGCCGCGGTGGTGATCGGCGGAGCGAGCTTGTTCGGCGGGTCGGGCACGGTCATCGGCACGGTCATCGGCGCCTTGATCATCGCAGTCATCCAGTACGGCCTCGTGTTTGTAAACGTAGAGCCTTTCTGGCAATTCGTTGCGGTCGGAGTCGTGATTGTTATTTCAGTGCTGGTTGATCAAAGCCAGAGGCGGCTCGGAGGAGGGAAAGTTGATGAGGAGTAGTCCCATCCTTGAAGTCAAAGACTTATCCAAACGATTCGGTGGCGTGCATGCGCTGGAGAAGGTATCCCTCGATCTATGTGGCGGCGAGGTTTTGGCCTTGGCCGGCGACAATGGCGCCGGAAAATCTACTCTGATCAAAACGATCTCAGGCGTTCACAAACCTGACGAGGGGATCATTTCTTACGATGGCAAACCGGTGACCTTCGAGAATCCGCAGCAAGCGCGCGACCACGGAATAGAAACCATCTACCAAGATCTGGCCTTGGCCGATAACCTTGACGTTGGCGCCAACGTTTTTCTCGGGCGGGAAGTCATGAAACGAGTTCTGGGCCTTCCTGCGGTGGACCGCAAGAGGATGCGGGCAGAAGCAGCCGACACCTTGAAAGTGCTCGATATCCGGATTAACCGGCTCGATCTGCCCCTTCGCTCGATGTCTGGAGGGCAGCGTCAGGCCGTCGCGATCGGGCGCGCTATTCATTGGAAGGCGAAAGTGTTGATCATGGATGAGCCGACCGCAGCACTGGGGGTGCCTGAGCAGCGCAAAGTGAAGGCCCTTGTGCGAAGCCTGAAGCAGAGCGGCGTCGGCGTGATTTTTATTTCGCACAACCTCGCGGATATCTTCGAAGTCTGCGATCGAATCATCGTGCTCCGCCGCGGTATTGTCGCCGGAGAACGCTTAATTTCTAACACAAACCCGGACGAGATTGTCCGGCTGATGGTGGGGGGCTAGCCTCTATCGCTCCTATTGTGACATGGGCGTCCCGCCCGTGACCTGTAACATGGGCGTCTCGCCCGTGATCTTCGCCGATGCACGGGCGAGACGCCCATGTCACAATCAAGCCAGCGTCCGTCCACTGGCACTGGCACTGACACTGACACCGTACCGACCCTCAATTGACATCAGCCGTTCCATCCTCAGATTAACCCGCATGAACATCACTGATCTCACTCAACGTCCTCCGAGGAGTCCGCGCGTGAAGCTTGGCGGCTACGTTATTTTACCGAGGATGCTCGACAAAGGTCGGGCTCAGTTAGCGGGTAAGGCAGGTGAATACCACTTTGCGTGCCCTCTGGACCAGCGTTTCCTGTCATTCACGGGTTTAAGCGCGGAAGACATCGCGACTCTCTTGAAACAAGGAAAGTCAGACAGCGAGGTATTGGCCTGGATCCGCGAACATGTAAACAAGGGCGAGTGGGAGATTGCTACCTGGTCTGAATACCATA
>JAFAJU010000166.1 GCA_019236035.1 Verrucomicrobiota bacterium
GTTCTGTCCGACGGGGACTTCCACCCCACTGTTGGCGCTCACTCTCAGGCGCACTAACATGGGCGTCCCGCCCGTGGTTTGTGACATGGGGCGTCCGCCCGTGATGTAAGTGGGCCGCTGTGGCGGCGCACAACATTGGCGGGACGCCCATGCTACTATAACGGGCGAGACGCCCATGCCACTAATCACGGGCGGGACGCCCGTGTCACAGTACGCTACGGTGAAGGAGAGGGTGACGGCGACTGCGAAACCGGAATTTTGATCGTCTGCCCCGCCTGCAGCTTTTTAGCGTCTCCAATCTTGTTGAGCTGTTCGATCTCTTCTACGGTTACGCCGTATTGTTTCGAAATCTGAGTCAATGTCTCACCCTTCGCGACAATGTGAGTCTTTGTGTTGCCGGCATCGGCAGGAGCGGGATTATCGACACCGGCCGTCGTGGCCGGAGCATTCGGAGTTGCCGGCGTGGCTGTCGGAACCGGTTCGGCTCTGGCAACGGGTGGAGCGGACTTCTGTTCGGGCTTCTGTTTTAACGCCTCGCTGAGTTTTGCCACCTCTTGAGTGAGCCGATCGATCTTGTCCCCCTGCGCCTTGATCTCGGCTTTCAAATTCTCGAACTCAACCATTTGAGCCTTTAGCGTCAAAGCCTCGCTTTTCGTTGCCTCGGCTCCCTTATCCTGGGCCAATGCGGTCGAGAAAGGCAGCAACGTCACGAGGACTATCTGGTAAATCCTTTTCGCATCCATCTGCTTTTGTCTACAATCGCCTCTTAAACCGTGCAACCATTTCCATCATCTTGTGGCATGGGCGTCCCGTCCGCGATCTTGTTCGGTCCACGGGCGAGACGCCCGTGCCAAAATACCGGCGGCACAGATGGGCGCGCAGGAGGAAGTTGATTTTTTTTGATGGGCGAATCGATTTCCCCTTGCACTGGGCCACAAATCGGTGGCCTTTTTTGGCAAAATGAAAACCGTTTCCGAGTTCATTTCGCATCACTACCGGCACTTCAATGCGGCAGCGCTCAAAGATGCCGCTCAAGGCTACACGGTTCACCTGGAGAAGGGTGGCAAAATGTTGATTACGGTGGCTGGTGCGATGAGTACTGCCGAACTCGGGCTTTCGCTCGCCGAGATGATTCGTCAGGACAAAGTTCACGCCATCTCTTGCACGGGAGCAAACCTTGAAGAGGACGTGTTTAACCTGGTGGCCCATCATCACTACAGGCGCATTCCGAACTGGCGCGAACTAAAGGGCGATGATGAACAAGCGCTGCTCGATCAACACCTGAATCGGGTGACAGACACCTGCATTCCGGAAGGTGAAGCGATGCGGCGCATCGAGAAAGCAGTTCTGCAGGAATGGATGAACGCCGATCTGGAAGGACGCCAGATGTTTCCGCATGAATTCTTCTATGCCATCCTCCGCGATGATCGATTGAGTAAGTATTACCAAATCGATCCGAAAGACAGCTGGTTGTATGCGGCTATGCAAAAAGGTCTCCCAATGTTCGTCCCGGGATGGGAAGATTCGACCCTCGGAAACATGTATGCAGGCCATTGCATCTCCGGTCATGTCAAAAACGTGCATACGGTTCGGACCGGGATCGAGTACATGATCACGCTCGCCGATTGGTACACCAAGACGTCGGAACAGGCTTCGATTGGTTTCTTTCAGATTGCCGGCGGCATTGCGGGCGACTTTCCGATTTGCGTTGTGCCGATGCTCCACCAGGATCTGCAGCGGGATAACGTTCCCCGCTGGGGGTATTTCTGCCAGATCAGTGATTCGACCACGAGTTACGGTTCTTATTCGGGAGCTGTCCCGAACGAAAAGATCACCTGGGGCAAGCTTTCGCTCGACACACCGAAGTACATCATCGAATCGGACGCAACGATCGTGGTCCCGCTGATTTTTGCTTGGATCCTGGGCTGGTAGGGGGGCAGGAGTCAGGAGTTGCAGGAGTTCAGGAGTTACAGGAGTGCTTCCCCTCGACGCAGCGTCGAACGTTGCCGACGCTCAAAAGATAGGGGTAGGGACGACGGTCAGGTCGCCCCTCCCTCCGAACCGGACTGGCGGATCTCCCGCATCCGGCTCTCCAGTTGGTGGTTAGCTTTCAAGAAGATCGGCGAGCCACAAGGTAGGCTTGTCTTAAGGAGAACAAGCCCA
>JAFAJU010000207.1 GCA_019236035.1 Verrucomicrobiota bacterium
GTACGGCAATCTGCTAAGTTGCGGTAAGCATTTTAGCGTTGAGGGAAAAGCGCCATTGACCCATTAGAGACACATATAAGAGCAGAGGACGATCGAGGGAATGACACAATGATTCCGCACGCTGATAACAAATTAGCGTCTCAGCTGTCGCAGGTCCGCGCGTAGCCGTTAGATACAATGCGGCCTGTGTGAGAATGAACAGCTCATCTTCTGCCGTGAGTCTCTGGTCCTCAACTCCACTTTGCACCGGTGCATCCCAGCGTCCATCTTCAAAAAAATGAGCTAGCGCCGAGAGCAATGTTTGTCTTGCCCCAAGGACATTGGCAGCAAAGAAGGCATTTCCGCGTTGAATTCGCGGAACGTAAACGGTATGCAGTGCGTCGCGATATAAACCGGCATTGCAGCCGCAGATGACCGCTAAGAAAAGCGGCTCCATCTCTCCGAAACTATCTGGGAACGGAGGTGCAAGCACTCGATAGTAATCGTAGAGCCGCCGGTTGCATTCCTTCCAAACTTCACTTTGCTGACGCCGAAGCTGGTCGCCAAAATATTCGCGAACGAGAGGATGGGTATCCAGACATCCGCGATGGTGCGGATCTTTCCCGGCCAGCAGTCTAGCCCTGCGTAATCTGGCCACAATTGCTCGCCACTCGACCTCGGTCAGATCTACTAATGACTCAGTAAGGCTGGGAATGGCGGGTGGCTGCAGCAGGGCTGCAAAGGCCTTCTCGTCCGCGGGCCGGTCAAATAAACCTAGCATGCGGAGAACGGATAATTCCGAACTCTCCCCAAACCAGGTTTGGTAGGATTCCATTACCCTTCTGGCGTGGACTCCCTGCCGAACGTCGTGAGCAAGACGTTTTGACACTTCATTGCGACGACGAACGTCCCCCTGATAGACATCTGTCAGATAGCTGCCTAGTAGCGTGAGAGCGAGGCCATGGCCACCGAATTCGTCGCTGGCACTTCGCAAATTCTCTTCATCCCCTCTAACTCCCAACGCTCGGAGCAGCTCGGCACCGGCGTCTCGGGATAGGTGTTCCAGGTCACGGCGCAGAGCTGAACTGTTCTCGTGATCCGCAATATCGGCGACCGGGAGGCGTGTCGTAATGACACAAAGCCCTCGATTGAAAGCAGCAAGCTCGCGCAGAAGCGCTTGAAGACAAGGCTCACGGATCCGGCCTTCTTGAGGACCCGACGGATTCTGGAGCGGCTCAAGGCCGTCGAGAATTAATAGAGTCCGATGATGTGCGATGAGCTTTGCCAATCTTTGGCCCTTCTCCCATGCAGTTCCCATCCGGGGGTCGGGATCACCAAACCAAACCAGCGCAGCCTCGAGAAAATCATCTGCGGACGAAGATTGCCCACTGGTACCTTGCCGGTAAAAGGACCAGCCAAAAACGTACTTCGCAGAACGATAATGTTCGGCTGCCATCCGCGCGAGCCAATGGTTGACCAACGTGGACTTGCCGACACCAGCCCATGCAACGATGCTAACGACATTCACCCGTTGGTTTGCCCAGGCAGCATCCAGAAAAGCGATATCCTCCTCTCGCCCAAAGAGACCGCTTCCCGTAATAGGCAGTCTAGCTACTGAGATTTTCCTCGGTCCGCGCCTTGCCGGTGGCCTGCGAGTGACTGCGTGCCAATCACTAGGGAACTCCTTCTGCAAGCTCCGGCGGGCGATTTTACGCCCCGCATCGAGCGCGCTTATTATCCTTGGAATCGCCGTCAGCAGTTCGACCGGGTTCTGAAAACGGCGTGCCGGGTCTTTTTCAAGGAGCATCTCAAGTAGAACAGCGACCGGCTGGGGGACACCTTCGAGTTTTTCCATCGGTAGCGGTGCATGCTGATGCTGAAACATTATCTCAGCACGGGAGCCGCTGAACACCGGGTCACCGGTCACAGTCTCCCAGAGCGTCGCACCCAGCGAGTAAAGATCCGAACGGATGTCAACGGCGACGCCCGAAAATTGCTCGGGGCTGGCAAACTTAGGTGTCCCGGCAAAGTGGCCGTGCACCGAAATCGGGGTTTCAGAACCTGTTTCAGCGGTCGGTTTGGCAAGGCCGAGGTCAATGATTTTAGCGGTCACCGCGCCTCTTTCCTCAAGGCTCACCATGATATTACTCGGTTTGATGTCGCGATGAACCAGCTTCTGCTTGTGGACTGCAGCCAGACCAGCGGCGATCTGCGTCGCGATTTCAAGGGCCAGCTTGACCTCAAGCCGGCCGGAACGATTAAGCAGGTCTTCCAGCGTTTCCCCCTCGATAAACTCCATGGCGTAAAAGTAATTCTTGCCTGTTCTTCCCAGGTGGAATACCGCAGCAACATTCGGGTGACGGACGCTGGCAGCCGCGCGGGCTTCGCGCAGAAACCGAAGTCGCGCCGTGTGGTTACCGAGATATCGTTCACTGATAACCTTCAATGCCACGGGATATCGCAGATCGACGTCGAAAGCTTTGTAAGTGACCCCCATCCCACCCCGACCCAACTCGACCGGCCGTCCATCTGTGCCCTTCGCCAGTTCGTAATGTTCGAATCGCTGCGCCGAGCTTTTCGTTTTGATGGATCTAAGC
>JAFAJU010000273.1 GCA_019236035.1 Verrucomicrobiota bacterium
GCGCACCAATGGTCTCCTGCGTAAGGCCTCCAAGGGCTTTGCCGCCGCAATCATGAACTCGCTGGCAGAAACAACTATGGATTTCATGATCCATGATCCGGCCAATGCAAAAAAGCACTGTAAAGTCGGGTTCGAGGCTCTTTGGCGTGTCATAAGCTGAAATTTTTTGCCCCAATTATGACTGACTAGACAGGCAATTTAATGACCATGGGTTGTCCGTCGCCGCGGGCTAACAAGCAGAAATCTAAGAAAGGAATAACGTGTCAGCACAAAACAAAAAATTGGAATCAGACAAGATCGCAATCGTCACCGGGGGAAGCCGCGGCATCGGCCGCAATACCGTTCTGAGTCTCGCAAAGCGCGGAGTCCACGCGAACTTCACCTATCACACCCGCAACGTGGACGCGGAGACGGTCGTTGCTGCGGTGAAGGATGCAGGCGCAAAAGCCATCTCGTTGCAACTGGATGCTGGCAACATCGCGTCCTTCGATGCCTTTGTCGAAAGCGTAAAAGCCGCTCTCTCAATGCTCGGAGCTGCGCGCTTCGACTTTCTGGTCAACAACGCTGGGAACAGTCACCGCAATATGCCGTTTGAGAAGACGACCGAGGAAGAACTCGATAGCATCTACAACGTCCATTTCAAAGGCGTCTTCTTCCTGACACAGAAGCTTCTTCCTTTCATCAACGACGGGGGGCGCATCGTCAATATATCCACTGCTCGGACTCGCATCAGTTGGCCGGGCGGCTCCGCCTACGCATCAATGAAGGGAGCTCTCGAGGTGCTATCCAAGCATATGGCGAATGAATTGGGACCACGCAGGATTGCCGTCAATGTGGTTGCGCCCGGCGCCGTTGCCACCGATTTCAGCGGAGGCATCGTCCGCGACAATCCCGAAGTGAACAAACGGGTGGCCGAAGCGACCGCGCTGGGCCGAGCAGGTGTTCCCGATGACATCGGTCCAATGATTGCCTCGCTGCTCTCCGAAGAAAACCGTTGGGTCAACGCGCAGCGGATCGAGGTTGCCGGAGGTGTCGTAATTTAGCATCGTATATTTTCTATCATGGACATCTATTGCGAGATCGAAAGGCTTTGGCCTGCTCACGTTTATGATGATAGGAGGCGAAGAAGATCATGATTACTGTTTTAGTGACCGGTGGATCCGGGTTTATCGGGTGCCATTGTATTCTGCAGCTATTGACGGCGGGTTATCAGGTACGTACTACCGTGCGGAATTTGAAACGGGAACCTGATGTCCGCGCGATGTTGAAAGTGGGCGGCGCCGAGCCAGACGGGCGGGTGTCATTCGTGGCGGCTGATCTTGAGAACGATGCAGGTTGGTCGGATGCAGTCGCCGGATGCGAATACGTGCTGCACGTGGCGTCTCCGTTCCCTGACAGTGTACCTAAACATGAAGACGAACTGATCACGCCTGCGCGGGAAGGCACACTGAGAGTGTTGCGCGCCGCACGAGATGCCGGCGCTAAGAGAGTCGTTCTCACCTCTTCTTTCGCGGCAATCGGGTACGGGCATGAACCGCAGGATAAACCGTTTGATGAGACGAACTGGAGTAATCTCAACGAAGACGCAGGGGCCTATGTGAAGTCGAAAACGCTGGCTGAACGCGCCGCCTGGGATTTTATGGCGAAAGAAGGGGGTAACCTTGAGCTGTCGGTGATCAATCCAGTTGGTGTGTTTGGTCCGGTGCTGGGGCCCAATTATTCAACTTCAATCCTTTTGGTGCAACGTCTGATGACTGGCTCTGTGCCCGGCTGTCCCCGACTTCATTTTGGTTTAGTGGACGTGCGGGACGTTGCTGATATCCACGTTCGCGCGATGAGGCATCCAGCTGCTAAAGGTGAACGTTTCCTAGCGGTCGCAGGCGATTTTATGTCGATGGCCGAAGTCGCGAAAGTGCTAAAGAACCGTTTGGGCTCGGCCGCCAAAAGAGTGCCAACCAGAGAGTTGCCTGATTGGCTGGTGCGCCTGGCCTCACTTCGCGATCCGGCCATTCGCTTAATTCTGCCTGAGCTCGGTAAAGTGAAGAACACAACGAACGAAAAAGCAAAACGAATCCTTAGTTGGGCACCGCGCTCAAATGAGGAAGCAGTTCTCGCAACTGCGGAAACCATGATGCGGCTTGGTTTGTTGAAAGGCTAGGACAGTCGGCGAGCGAAGAATAGGAACGAGCCGGCGGGGCGGGTACCTTTAAGCCCAGGTTCCGAAGTTTGGGGAAATCGTGCTCGTGCGCGTGCTCGATCTGTGGGACTTCTGCGCTGAAAAGAGAGCCCGATCCGAAGGCCGATGCTTACTTGGCCGCGAACTGCTTGTTACTCTGGCGTCGCACAATGACAAATGTGTTGTTGTCACCGTACATAGCCCACGGACCGGGAGGTACTTCGCGAAACTCGACGAACTTCCAGTCACACGGATCTTTGACACCAAGACCCAGGTAGTCGCGAACCGCAGGCGACACATCTAAGCCGGCGCCCTGATTTAAATTCGGTCTTGGACGTTCGTTACCAAATACGTATCGCCAGTCATCCGTACGGAATGGTCCGCAATCTTCCCACTGGGCGTAACAAACTTTGTCTCCGTGGTGGACCGCAATCCATCTGTCTTTGAGAACGGTTTGTCCATCGCGAACAAACGCCTGCTTGAACCAGGGAATCACTTGGCTTGCTACGTATTTGCTATGACCGCCTTCGACGTCGTTGTAAGGGAGAGCAAAGTAAAACGGATTCTGGCGAGGAACGAAGTTGATCGGAACAAAATTTCTGCGCGAACCAGGGTCAGGATTATCGTAGCCTCCGTAGTTGTAGTACCAGTATTTGTCCCAGGAGCTGCGAGCATTGGGCACGGGGTTATTGCCCCTAGGGCGCTCGCCGATCCAGAAGATCGTCGTGACAATGTCGCGCTTCCAGGGATACCGTCCTGGTCCCTCACTCAAAGCGGCGTTTCGGCCAATAAACGAGGGTCCAGCCACATAGCGAGGACCGTGACTGCCCGGATGACGCTGTGGGCGGTGCCGGACATACCGGTGCACCTTGCGGACGGTTGTCCGGGGATGCCCAGCCTGATAGTAGTTGGCCCAGACTTCGAGGTGGCGGTTGAGTTGTCCGATCATCTCTGGCAGCGCTTTTGCGCTATCGTGAGACTGCGCAGAAGCCTTTCCGCAGCAAGCTGCAAAAATGCACACCGAAAGAACAAGGGCCAGCATGATCCAAGCCTGTCGGTTCCATAATAGAGCGCGACGGCTACAGCCAATGCAACGCACTAGTCCAGGCTGTAGTTTCGCTGGTCCTTTCCTGGCAGCCAAGCGTCCTGTATCCTCCCGAGCGACATCCGAAGAAAGAAACATATTTGGTCAAGGCTCCGCTCTTTAAAGCGTTATCAGACCTCAGTCTCTCTTCGATTGTCAAGTGGATAGTATCGCAAGGAGCAGCGGGGTGAGGCGATTCCGGTCGCCACGGCTCACTATTTGTCAAAATACAACGTTGAGACAATGATTACGGCAACTGAGACAGAAACGGGCCGGCCGCCTCCGTACGCACATATAGTGTCCCGTCCCCGAAATAACATGCCTTTCGTTGCGATCAAAATGGGCCGTCGGCAAGGCGGTCCGAGCCGGACTGGCG
>JAFAJU010000306.1 GCA_019236035.1 Verrucomicrobiota bacterium
GTTCAAGTCAGGATACAGCAGCAAAGATGCCAGAGTGTCGTTCCAAGCCAGGAATGGCCCAAATAAGCGCAGAGCGCTGTACGCGTACGCCGGCGCGGTCAATAACCGCGGAACAGAAGTGGGCAATCCAGGTCAGCGCCCTGTCGCTTTTTTGTCAGGTCTCATGTTGAAGAGTTGATCCCATTGGGGCTTGTGGGTTAATGACGGGAGATTCCTCCGACCAGGCCCGAGAGAGTCTGCCCCATGCGTCAGTCATATTCATACAAGATTCGAAATCAGCCGACCGCGTTGCAAGGTTTGCAGCAGGAGTTGGACTTGACGCTGTTCGCCGATCTGAAGCATGCTGCTCTTCGTGGTACAATCTTGCTGGTGATAGATGAGTTAGTCTCGAATCTTCTAAAATACGGCTTCAGCACGGCACCGGATCAACGGTCGTATCTGAAGGTCGTATTTGACGACGACTGGCTGGAGATTGAATTGAAAGATAACGGGCACCGGTTTAACCCTTTGCTTCTACCAGAGCCGAATCTGGTCGGCCAAAAGCTATCGGATCGCAAGGTAGGCGGTCTCGGGTTGTATCTGGTCCTGAAGATGATGGATGAGAAGCATTACGAATGGATGCAACCGTGGAATTGTCTCAGGTTGCGGAAAAGAATTAACGAAGGACGCGAATGATCGCGAAACTTGAAACTGTAGGCGCGTGCAGGATTCTTCGGGTGGGCGGACGCATCGATTTTGAATCTGCGCTTGATTTTGAGCAACGCATCAACTCGATGATGGAAGAGGATGCCGACTGTTTTATCGTCGAGTTATCGGAAGTAGAGTTGCTCAGTAGCGCCGGTCTTCGTGTCCTGCTTTCCACGGCCAAGCGCATCTCGCAGCGCCACGCGTCACTCGGTCTAGCCGCGCCAAGCGAGGTGGTGCGGCAGGTATTTGAGATTTCGCATTTCAATTTGCTGTTCAAGATCTTTCCGTCCGTTGCGGAAGCACTGACGGCGCTGAAAGGTCCGAACGCAGCGCTACAAACGGATGAACCGGCCCAAGAGGAGCGTCTGTCAGAGACGGCGACCCTGGAAGACAAACCGGACTCGTCCGTTCCGGTCGTTCCTGTCGTGCAGAGCCCGACAAGCCCCGAGGTACGCGGAGTCGAATCGCCCCGACCCGGAGAATTAGCGGCCAGCGCGCCGCCGGAACGACCTCCAGTGGTCCTGACTTCTGAAACTCCGACGGTCACTCCGCTACCCCCTTCGCAGCCGGTAATGCGGTCGGCTCAAGAGCCGTCTGTAACCTCGGTAGCGCGACCACCCCCGGTTCCGCCGTCGACTGGTAGCCCAGAGACGGTATCGCCACAACCACCGCCGCTGCCACGTGCAACTGGAGTCCCGGCCGGCTCACGTGGCTCGGAACCGCCGGTTGCGCGGCCACCAGGGCCCGCACCGCGGCGCGAGGCGAAATATCCGGCCCTGCTCGAGGTTAGGGCCGAGGGAACCAGCTATCCGTGCAAAGATGGAGATGTCATCGGGACGGAGGGCCAACTCGCGAAGGCCTATTTCAGTCAGATTTCCAATCTAGCGCCCCGGCATCTGCTCATCGGCCAGACAGATGGCCGCTGGTTCGTTTTCACGCCGAAGAACGTGCAGCATCCGTTTATCCTGGACGGAGTCCCGCTGCGTACGGGTGAGAGAAAGTTTCTCCAGTTCCTCGAGCATCAAGCGGAGTTTAGCGGGCACGTCTTCGGGCTCCGCCTTATTCAAGAGCAGCCGAAAGAAGGGCTCTTTTCGCGGATGTTTGGACGAAAGAAACAGGCTTAGAATTCAGGAGTTGCAGGAGTTCAGGAGTCAGGAGGACAGGAACTTTCGCCGGGACCGGGTGGGGGGGAACGCAGCCGCCTATATTTGATTCGCGCCACAAGGCCAAGGTGAAACTTGGCCCTACCAGATCGTTTGGGACGCGCTTCGTCGCGTCGGTGAATTCTGCAACTCCTGAACTCCTGCAACTCCTGAATTCTGGCCTTTAGGGCGCGACCGCCCAAATCTCAACGGCTCGATTTTGATCCGGGCGCTTTCCGTCCAACAGATCGGTGCTGCCCATTCCGATGCTGTGAATTACATTTAACAGGTTGGTTTTGTCCTTCAGCGTCTTCGTCACGTTGTCGGCTCGCTGCTGGGAAATCTGCAAGTTCTTTTTCGGATCACCAGAAGCGTCGGCGTACCCGGCCACAACGAACACTATCGTCGGGTCGCTGATTTTATCTTCGATTTCCTTGGACTTGAGGTGCTTGACCAAATCGTCCGCTGCCGGGCGGCTCAGGGTCGTTTGCCCCGTGTCAAAGCGAATCACTAACAATCGTTCCATCGAACGGGCGGTCTCCATTTTTTCACTCAGCCGCTTTTTTTCTTCGGCCGTGAATCTGGGCATCGCATTGATACGTTTCAGAACATCTTCGCGGGTCGCATCCACGTCGGTTTTGGAGAGCGCAGCCGGGGGCTGAATTTCACCTCCTGCGCCGGCTGGAGGTTCCGATTCCGCGTGCGTTACGCTCGGATTGGGAGACGCATTTTCTGGCGAAACCGCCGGGGGCGGGGTTTGCTGCGGAGGGACATTTGGCTTTGCCGGTTCGACATTCTCAGACGGCGGGTTTGGTGGCGGAGTTCCAGGCGTTGCTTTATCTTCGTTGGCTGTTGAAGAATCCGGCGTTGACGCATCGCTCGGTGAATTTGCAGGCGTCGGTGCGGCTACCGACTCTTCAGGCTGAGCCTGAATCACGCCCTTGGTTTCCTCGGGCACTTTCTGGTTTGTATCACCCTTGTTTAACGCCAGATGGAAGATCTGATCCTTGAAGACAAAGAAGGCGGCGCCGGCAGCAGCGACGACCAGAACCAACAGGAGTACGAGCACCAGGACCATTTTTGCGCCGCCCTGCTTCGTACCATCAAGAGCGAGTGGTTGGCCGCACTCGGGGCACTTTAAATCGGCTGGGACAGGAATTTTCTCGCCAGTGTAGGCAAAACTGCAGCCGACCTTATTTTTGCAGACACCGAACTGAGGTTTCATAGAGATTTCAGCATTGTAGCAGACCGGGGCCGGTTAGTCTCGCGGAGAGATGAGAACGCCGGGAACGCCGAGAACGCCGCGAACGCCGAGAATGAAAGGCGACCGTTTCTCCACTCGTCGTTCGCCGTTGATCGACCGTTTCCGGCGTTCTCGGCGCTTTCGGCGTTCCCGGCGTTTTTGTCAGTTGAGCTTATTGAGGAAATCGAGTAAAAACGTCGACCAAAGCATGTGACTAACCGCGGCGACTTAGCGGAAAAAGAAGGAAACCGCCCCCTTGGAAGGGATCTGCGGCTACTCGAATTAATCGTCGATAACATCGACGATCTGATCGCAGTAATCGACTCCCAGGGGAGGCGCGTGTGG
>JAFAJU010000311.1 GCA_019236035.1 Verrucomicrobiota bacterium
AATTGAGGCGATCGTGCTTTCTATGACTCCGGGCGAACGTAAGAGTCCGGATATCCTGAACGCCAGGAGGAGACAGCGGATCGCGCGCGGCAGCGGGACATCGGTCACCGAAGTGAACACGCTACTTCAACGGTTTAGTCAGATGAGAAAATTGATGAAGAACGCGGGCCAATTGAAGAAGATGCTAGCCCGAGTCCCGCGGGCTGGGACGAATTGAAGATAGGGACAGGCGAGGGACTTTGTGCCCAACATTGAATATGGCTGTTTCGATTAGACTAAGAAGAGAAGGAACTAAAAACCGTTCTTTCTATCGCGTGGTAGTAGCAGACAAGCGCAGTCCGCGCGACGGAAAATTTATAGAAGCGATCGGGAACTATGATCCTACTGAATCCGGGGACAACTTTCGCTTAAACCTGGAACGCGTGGACTATTGGGTAAAAAATGGGGCTCAACCGAGCGCCACCGTTGCGAGCATGATTCTCAAAGCGCGCAAGAAAGTGAGCGCCGCGGCACCGGCTCAATAATTTCCAGTGGAGACCTTTCTCGAGTTTGTCATCACGAAATTAGTTGACGCTCCTGAGGAAGTTCTGGTGACCAAGGTGGAGCAGGGTCGCAAATTGATTTTCAAAGTTGAAATGCGCAAGTCTGACGTCGGCAAGGTCATTGGTCGGAGCGGCCATACGATCACTGCCATGCGGAACCTTTTGAACGCGGCCGCTTCACGGTCAGGCCAGCAGGTGCTGCTGCAGATTGTTGAGTGAGTAGCCTGCATCGCTCACAAATCTTCAGAGATTTGTGAGCGATGCAGGCTCAGGCATTCTTTGCTGTGAAACTATCTCGCAAGATTGATAAGCTTCGCACTGGGGAGGCCTGGGATAGCCTGCTCAACTCATATTATCGCTGGCGAAAGCCTTTGAACGCTGGAGAGATGGTGCGTGAACTTGAGGCAAAGGGGTTCGGGCGCATCCGATCCACGTACGCCAACCCCGATGATCCGATAGGCTGGCCAAAATATGTCGACGCCTCACAATGGCTCGATCTGGCCATCAGACAGGCGCGCTCCTTGCAACTCGATCGGCGAAAGCCGATTCGCGTTCTCGATATTGGGAGCGGTGCTGGTTATTTCTTGTTTGTATGCAAGCAACTTGGTCATCAAGTCATGGGCCTGGATCTCGACTGGCCGCCGATGTACGCCGAGATGTTCGAGATGCTTGAGATGCCGCGCCGGGTCTGGTGCATCGAGCCCTTTCAACCGCTGCCGGATCTTGGTAGCCGATTCGACCTCGTAACCGGGTTTGCCGTCTGCTTTAATTCGCACGGCTCTGATGATGTTTGGGGAATCAAGGAATGGGAGTTTTTCCTGGATGATCTCCTTAAGAAAGTGGTCACCGAGCCGGGCGAGATCTATTTCGAGCTGAACCCCGAAAAGTGGGGCTGTTACACACCGGAGTTGGGTGATTTTTTCCGGCGACGCGGCGCGTCCGTAGAAGGAAAAAAGGTTTGGTTTCGACGGTGACGCGCCTTGCCGCAGAACCATTGAGCCGGAGGAATTAGCGTGAGGCGCGAGAGGCATCCCTACTCCGAATTAGCGAGGCAGGCGGCAATGAACCCCCGGAACAGTGGATGCGGCGAATTTGGCTTTGATAGAAACTCCGGGTGATATTGGCAGGCTAGAAACCAAGGGTGATCTCGGAGCTCGATCAATTCAACCAGTTTGGCGTCGGGCGAAGTGCCGCAAATCACAAACCCTTTTTCTTCCATCGTCTCTTTGTACTTCAGATTGAATTCGTACCGATGGCGGTGACGCTCGACGGTTTGTTTCGCACCGTAAATCCTTTCGGCGAGAGTGCCGGGCCAGAGATCCGTAGGCCAGCTGCCCAGCCGCATGGAAGCACCCTTCTTCCTGACTTCTTTTTGTTCCTCAAGCAAACAGATGACAGGGTGAGGCGTGTGCTCCTCGAATTCGGTACTGTTCGCCCCCTTTAGTCCGCATACATTTCGGGCGAATTCGATCGTGGCAACCTGCATCCCGAGACAGAGGCCAAGGTATGGTAGTCGCCTTTCGCGGGCGTACTTGCATGCCACGATTTTCCCTTCGACGCCCCGATCGCCGAATCCGCCTGGCACCAGGATCCCGGCAACGGTCCCAAGGGATTTGGCAGGATCGATTCCTTCCAGGTCCTCAGCATCGATCCGCAAAATGTCGATTCCACAATCGTTCGCCGCGCCGGCATGCGTCAGGGATTCATAAATACTTTTGTAAGCGTCCTGCAAATCGATGTATTTGCCGACAACTGCCACTTTGAGGTTCTTCTTGGGAGAGATGACCCTTTGAACGAACTTGCGCCACTCGGTCATATGGGCCGACGCAGTTTCAAGCCGCAGCAGGCGGCAGATAGTCTCGTCGAGCTTTTCATCCTGGAGCGTAAGAGGGAGTTCGTAGATTGTGTGGTCCACGTCTCGCACCTCGACCACGGCGTGTAGCGGAACATTGCAAAAGAGCGCAAGCTTCTGGCGAACCTCCAAAACGAGTGGCTTTTCGGTTCTGCACAGAAGCACGTGTGGTTGAAGGCCGATTTCGCGAAGTTTCGCTATACTTTGCTGCGAAGGCTTGGTTTTCAGCTCTCCTGCGGCCTTAATGTATGGGACCAGGGTCACATGCATGATGACGACGTTTTCCGGTCCCACCTCGAGTTGAAACTGGCGGATCGCTTCCAGGAACGGCAACCCTTCGATGTCGCCCGTCGTCCCGCCAATCTCAGTGATAATCACGTCGCCAGTCTGTTCCTTGGCAAGCCGCTGGATGCGGCTCTTGATTTCATCGGTGACGTGAGGAATGACCTGGACCGTTTTGCCCAAATAATCGCCTCGTCGCTCTTTTGCCAGTACAGTTTCGTAAACCTGACCGCTGGTGACGTTGTTCGCGCGGGAAAGCACGCAGTTTGTAAACCGTTCATAGTGCCCGAGATCCAGATCGGTCTCCGCGCCATCACTCAAAACATAAACCTCACCGTGCTGAAACGGACTCATGGTTCCAGGGTCGACATTGAGGTACGGGTCAAATTTTTGCATGATCACCCGCAACCCTCGGTGCTCAAGCAAAGTCCCAAGTGCCGCAGCGGCGAGGCCTTTGCCTAGCGAACTGACCACACCACCCGTTACGAAAATATATTTCATCCGCTTCTCCTGCTCAAAATAAGCCGTTCGACCTCGGTCGCGTCCTCGGGAGTATCGACCCCGAGCGGACTGGCCTCAGAAACAATGACGCGAATCTTCATGCCATTTTCCAAAGCGCGCAACTGCTCGAGCTGTTCGGCCTGCTCGAGTGGACTCGGGGGCATCTTTATGAAGTCCAAAAGCGCCCTTCGGCGGTAACCGTAGATCCCCAGGTGTCTGTACGTTCTGATCGGGTTGTCGCCACGCCGAAATGGGATGCAGCTGCGAGAGAAATAGAGCGCGTCGCCCTTGAAATCCAGAACCACCTTAACGATATCTTCAGAGGAAAAATCCTCGGGCGAAATCGGTGTCGCCGCGGTGACAATCTGGACTTGCGGGCTAATCTGCAATTTTCGCGCAAGCCACTGCAACAGGTCCGGCTCAATCAATGGTTCGTCACCCTGAATATTGAAAATGATGGAGGCCTTTTTCAGCTTTTTCGCCACCTCAGCAACCCGGTCGGTTCCGCTCGGATGATCTGCAGACGTGATGGCAACTTCCGCCCCGAAGTTAAATCCGGCTTCGGCGATTCGCATATCGTCGGTCGCGATAATAATCTGATCAAAGCAGCCGGCTTCGACGCAGCGCTCCCAAACGTGTCGGACCAACGGCTTGCCGGCGATGCCGTGAAGTGGTTTCCCGGGGAATCGGGTTGATCCCCAGCGGGCTGGGATAATGCCGACAACTTTGCTCATTCGCAATACGAGTCTTAACCCGGGACTCGTTGATGAATCAACCTCCCAGGATAAACTCGGCCACTTCAGCGAAGTCTTTGGCAATCAAGGTGGCTCCTGATTCCAAGGCCTTGCTGGCGGCGTCGGTACCGAACAGAATGGTGGCCCTAACTCCCGCCCGAATACCGGCTTCGGCGTCCGATACTTTGGCGCCGACCATGTAGCTCTGGCCAAGATCAATGCCTAAATCCGTCGCGGCTTCCAGTAGCATGCCTGGATTAGGCTTCCTTCGTGTTGATTCCTGTTGAGGCGTATCCGCGCAAAAATAGGTGGCGTCAATGATGCCTGGGCCGAGCTGTTTCTCGAGTTCCCGTTGAACGGCCCGGAAATCTTCTTCCGCGAAATACCCTCGTCCGATACCACTTTGGTTGGTGACAATGATGAGTTTGAACCCGGCCTTTTTGAGCCTGGGAAGCTGGTCGCA
>JAFAJU010000421.1 GCA_019236035.1 Verrucomicrobiota bacterium
TCAGCGCCGAAGGCGCGATACAAAATAGCCTAGGGCAAGCGAAGGGCCGGTTTCGGCCCGTAGCGCAGCCCTAGGTAAAGCATAAAAAAACGGCTAGCGCTGAAAGCGCGATAGAAGGCTATCCTGAGTCACGTCTTGTACGGAGCCGCTTACGAGAAACCAGGAAACGTGACAGGCGACACGGGCTAATCCTGTGCTAAGGTTCACCTTCGATGAAGCGCAAAATTGTGTACGGCTTTCTGGGCCTGTTGCTGATCTTTAACCTCGCAGTGGGGGTCAGGGTATTAACCTCGAGTGCGGCCGCAGATTCCGACGATGCCGGATACGAGAATCTCACGGTATTTACCCGGGCGCTTCAGTTGATCCGTCAAGACTATGTCGACCCGAATAAGATCGGATACAAAGATCTGACGTACTCTGCGCTGCGGGGAATGCTCAGCAGCCTGGATCCTCACAGCCAGTTCATGGAACCGACTGATTTCCGGGACATGCAGGACGAGACCCGGAGCGAGTTTGGCGGACTCGGTATCGTTGTATCGACCAAGGACGGCGTCCTGACCGTGGTCTCACCCATGGAAGATACTCCTGGCTTCCGTGCCGGGATTTTGCCTGGGGACCAGATCCTGCGAATTAACGGCATCACCACGGAAAAAATGAGTCTTCAGGATGCCATTGATCTTTTGCGTGGAGATCCCGGTCAGAAGGTCACGCTGACGATTTATCGGCCTTCCAACAAGGAGACCAAGGACTATGTTTTGCAACGAGAAATCATCAAAGTGGCGAGCGTGAAGGACGCCAAGATTCTCGATCAATCGGTCACCGGAAACTTTAAAATCGGCTACTTACGAATCACCCAATTCAACGAGCCCACGGCTCAGGAATTAAGCCAGAAACTCAATGAGTTACAGGCTCAAGGGATGCAGGCGCTGATTGTCGACCTGCGCTACAACCCGGGCGGGCTATTAACCAGTGCGGTTGACGTTTGCGGGCTCTTTCTCGCTCCGAAGACGATGGTCGTTTACACTGAAGGTCGGGACGCCTCGCAACGACGGGAGTATGACACCAGTAAGAATGAGAAGCAGCGCCCTAACTTCCCAATGGTCCTGCTTGTTAACGGCGGGAGCGCGAGTGGATCAGAGATTGTGGCCGGCGCACTCAAAGACCTGAACCGAGCGATTCTGGTGGGCGAGACTACTTTCGGGAAAGGATCGGTGCAAAGCGTTATCCAATTGCCGGACGGGTCGGCTCTGCGGTTGACGACCGCAAAATACTACACACCGAGTAAGCAGGTCATCCACGAAAAGGGTATAACCCCGAATATTAAAGCTTCGCTTTCATCGGACCAGGAACGTGCGCTGATTCTAAGGCGTCGCGATGGGCTCCTTTCGCCAGATGAACAGAAGTTCGTCA
Organism: Verrucomicrobiota bacterium; assembly: GCA_019236035.1. Taxonomy (GTDB): domain Bacteria; phylum Verrucomicrobiota; class Verrucomicrobiia; order Chthoniobacterales; family JAFAMB01; genus JAFAMB01. The sequence goes on from JAFAJU010000421.1 coordinate 1,411, forward strand.
GTGAACAGAAGGATACCCAACTGGATCGCGCGGTGGATGCTTTAAAGGGCGTGATGATCTACAACCAGAATGAAAAACAGCCCCAGGCCGCCGAGCAGTGAACCGGGCGCTGATATTAGCGGTCGAAACATCATGTGACGAGACAGCGGTAGCCATTCTTCGAGGCCGGTTGGAACTTTTGGCTTCCGAAATTTCGAGCCAAATCGATCTTCACAAGAAGTATGGAGGTGTTGTTCCTGAGGTGGCTTCCCGGAATCATCTACCGAGAATCCGGCCGCTTATTGAGCGAGCGGCCGAACGCGCGGGCTGCTCTCTGGCCGACATCGATTGCGTTGCAGCAACGCGTGGCCCGGGACTCCTGACTTCACTGCTCGTTGGCTACAGTGTCGCCAAAGGTTTGGCCATTGGACTGGGGAAGCCGTTTATTGGAATTAACCATTTGGAAGGTCACCTGTTGTCACCTTTTCTTGGAGAGCCTTACGGGCCTCTCCCCTCCGTAGGGCTGATCGTCAGCGGCGGACACACCCTCTTGGTTCATCTGACAGACGTGGGCACTTATCGTCTCCTCGGGCGAACACTCGACGATGCGGCTGGCGAAGCATTCGACAAGGTAGCGAAGCTTCTCGGATTGCCGTATCCCGGAGGCCCGGAGATTGATCGTCTCGCCAAACAGGGAAATCCAAAGCGGTTCGACCTTCCTCGGAGCATGCTCACCAGCCGGGACTTCAATTTTAGTTTCAGCGGATTGAAGACCGCGGTCCGTTATCTGTTGCCAAAGCTCGAGGGTGATTTTAGGGCGGATCTTTGTGCCTCCTTTCAGGAGGCTGTCGTGGATGTGCTTGTGCGCAAAGCGGTGAGCGCAACTAAAGCCTGCGGGACGCATTTGCTCGCTGTAAGCGGAGGCGTAAGCTGCAATTCGCGGCTCCGCTCGAAAATGACCGACGCCGCCGCTGCCGCGGGTCTGGATCTGAAACTCGCCAAGCCGGCTCTCAGTACCGACAATGCTGCAATGATTGCCTACGCAGCGCTGGAACGCTATTTGCGCGGATATCGGTCTAACGTGAGTGAGGATGCCGATCCGAATCTGAAGATAGGAGTTCAGGAGTTACAGGAGTTCAGGAGTTACAGGAGTTCAGGAGTTGCAGAATGAAACGAGCGAACTCTTCGTTTGTAGGCGGATGCTATGTCCCCGCATGCGGGTTCAACACTATTCGCGCTCGATGCGCGCCAGCCCCCAAATTTTCTTGGTTCAGGCTCGATTTAGGCTAGGCGGCGAAGCAAATCGGCTGCGGCCCTCTTCCTCCTGAACTCCTGCAACTCCTGAACTCCTGACTCCTGCCTTCTTGACTTCTCCGCTCCTTGGCTTCTTGGTTCCGCGTGAGACTCCTCCTAATCGACGGCCACTACTATGTCTATCGTTCCTATCATGCCATTCAATCACTGACAAATTCACGCGGCGAGCCCACCAACGCGATCTACGGTTTCGTCAATACCGTCCGGAAAATGGTCAAGGACCTCCAGCCTGACCTGGCCGCGATCTTTTGGGATGAAGGACTCCCTGCAAAGCGGTTGGAATTGCAGCCTGCGTACAAGCAGCAGCGCGAGGCGATGCCCGACAAGATGATCCCGCAACTCGATTTTATTCGGGAATTCTGTGCTCCGATGGGATTCACCTCAATCGCAAAGCCGAACACTGAGGCGGACGACCTGATGGCCTGCTACACGATGGCCGCAGGAGGCAAACAGATTGAGACGGTTCTGGCAACAAACGATAAAGACCTTTTCCAGCTTGTGAATGATTCGGTCACGGTCTATTCGACGAACAAAAGCGACCTCAAAAACCCGAAAGATCCCTACGCGCTGCTGGGAGTTCGAGAGGTAACCGAAAAATGGGGTGTGCGGCCCGAATGTATTGGCGAAGTTCTAGCCCTTACCGGTGACAGTGTGGACAACATACCCGGAATCGAGGGAATCGGGCAAAAGACCGCCGCAAATTTGATAGCCGAGTTTGGAACGATTGAGCGGCTGCTTGAAAATCTTGACCACCTCCCAAACTTGAAACTTAGAGCCAAACTAGCTGCGAACCGGGAAAGAATCGAACAAAACCGCCGAATGGTCCGACTCGAAGCCGATCATGAAATCCCCGTACCAATTCTCGATCTCAAGATTCGCCCCGACTATCCGACGTACATTGCCGGACTGAAAAAGTGGGAGTTCAGGAAGTTGTTGGCTGAAGTGGAGGAAGAAGCAAGAAGAGTTCCGCAGTCCCAAGGCGAGCTGTTTTGAGCTAATGGACGTTTTCCCGAAGAGCCACCGCTGAAGAGCCTCCCCCTTGCGCATCGAAGTACGGAACTGGGAGATCGAATCCCGATTTCGGAATAGCCTTTCATCCCTTATTCGCTGGCCCGTCGAGTGCTCCCCTGGGAAAACCTTCCAAAAACTTCATGGCATGGCCGATGCTTAAGCATAGTGGCGCCGGAGAATCCAATTTCTTGAAGATCTCCAGCCAAGCCTCCGGAAAATAATTGCCAAAGGATCTAGTAATTCATGAAACCGCGTGGGTCGAACGAGTTGGAAAAGAGCAAAGTTCTGCCTTGCACACAGCTCTCCGAATCGCCAATCAAGGCCAACAGAGATAGCGCTCGGAATGAGGTCGGCATGACTATTCTTTGGTTTATTCTTGGAACGGTGTGTGCGGGGCTAGCCTGGGTGTTGCTCTCAATTCTGTTGAAATGAGGCGATTCGACTGAGCTCGCCGAAGTCCTCGCCCTACCGTGCCGCGTGGCGTAGGGAGGGCAAACGAAGGAAAAGATTTCGGCATTCTGCGCACAACCATTTCCGAACACCTGTGAGCATGAATTTCAAAGACCCGGGACCCGGGCTGAACCCGGGCAAAAACAGGCGCGAATCGAGATTCGCCGATCCATACGTGCCGGCCGCGAACTTTCTTTTCGCGATGGCGACCAAGCGTCGATTATAACAACGCATAAAGTTACCGACGGCCTGTCCAATCGGCCCCGCGTACGGCAGGGCAGAATAACGGCGAGCGTGGTTGCTGTAGGCCTGTCTGACGGGACCGATGAAATAGGCGCCAATGTCCAAGTAAAAGGCGACAGTCATCAGTTCTGCGTCTCCGAGGTAATAGTATTTGTCTTTATAGACACTTTCAAACCAGGTGTGGAACTGCGTAAGATACAACTCGTTGTACCGGCTGCTGGCCATCGATACATCTTTGCCGGCTAGTGCGTCTGCGAGAATCTCAACCACTCCAGAACAGGTGTATGATATAAAATCGAACCCCTGGCTGTACAACGGATCAAGAAAACCTGCCGCATCGCCGACCAACGCCCAGCCGTCACCGATTGATCGCTCACTGTAGTAGGCTAGGTTGGAATAGGCGTGCACATCCTTCTCGATGTATTGCGCATCGCAAAGCACCTTTTTGCCGAGCGGATGGGTCATGAGATGGCTCTTCAACCGCTCCCCCAGGTTCGGCCCGGGAGGAAACTGAAATATACGGCTGTCGTAAACCAATCCGACACTGCAATCGCCCCCCTTCAATGGAATAAGCCAACCCCACCAGCCGCGGCCCATCAGATGATTGGTTGCCCACTGCCGCATGGCCCAGCATGGTTCGGTAAAATGCGGAGCGCTTTCCCAGACGTCGGCGCCATCTAGATCAAACGTATTCCGAAAACGCGCCCAGACAGAATGTATGGGGTGGGCGTCCAATGTTCGATGCAGTTTAAGTTTTCGCGCGATCAGGGCATTCCGCCCACTTGCATCGATGACCCAGCGTGCGGTCACGTTGCGAACCTCGTCACCTAGACGGACAGCCAGATGGTTCTTGCCCTCTCCGCCGAGCTCCAGATCCTGAACTTTGGCCGGTCGCCAGAGTTCGCAGCCGGCTCTCACGGCTTTCTCCAAGACCGCTTCGTCAAGTGTTGAGCGGTCGAGTTGAAATGCAGGAAGTCGTGTCTGATGTTTCGGCCCGATTTCGGCGCAGCGCGTAAAGTTATCGCTACTGTGCCGGTAAAACCACATTCTGAGTCCTGATTTCGTGATCTGCTGATGGCCTAGAGGATAGGCCATGTTCAGAACTCGCATGAGGAAACAGGCACCTACCTCGCTCGTCGATTCACCAACCTT
>JAFAJU010000498.1 GCA_019236035.1 Verrucomicrobiota bacterium
GACCCCACTGTCGCCGTACCTAGCGAGATGTCGGCTACTATGCCGAAGGCGTGATTGTTCAGCCGAAGTGGTGGAATGGTTGCCTTTTGTGAGTGCTCTCGACACCCAAATCGGCTTTCGATGTTTGATCCTCTCCTGCTCACACGCTACTTCGTGAAAATCAGGAAGTACTGGTAGGGAAGAAAAGTTAGTTGTTTGTCCAGCTTAAAGGCTCCCTTCAGAAAGTCTTCCTCCGCTGCTTCCTCCGATAGTTTCGCCCACAGAGGGGGTCCGACCGGAAGTTCTCTTCTGTAAAATTCGATTACGGCCACCTTCCCGCCTGGTTTTAGAGCGGGGATAACGTTACGTAGGAAAGCAGGACGGTTTTCGACCATATGGAGAACATCGCATATAAAGACTACGTTACACGAATTCGGAGGTAACATTGGATTTTCAGCTTTACCCGGAACGACCGTTACCTTGGCGAGCGCCTCCCTCTGAAGAAAGCTCAAAGCCTCAGGATCGACATCTTCCGCGTAAACGTGCGCTACCTGCCGCGCGAATCGCCGCGAAAAATATCCCGTACCGGCACCGACATCCGCGACGACGTCGCTTTTTTGAAGTCTTAATGCATCGATTACGCGCTCGGGCATTTGCCACTCACCACGATTTGGTTCCTCAAGGTATTGGAGTTCTTCTGGAACCGGAGTGCGGGGCTCCGCCGAGCCAATTTTGAGGAGTCCGAACACTACAAGCAGCACCACAAATCCTGGCTGTCTCCGATCTTTGCTTCTCCTTTTTTCATAATAACTGGGTTTCCTCTTCGCGTTGCCAACCGGGCTCATCATTTTCTTGATAAGAGTTTTCATTTTTCTAGTCTTTTGATTGTGGGTCTGGGCTCTACTTCTAATTAAACTTTATGTTTCTCCGCTGTGATCTGTCCTCCAAAACGCGGACATAGCCGTAATGTTGAACCCGGTACGGGTCGGTGAATGCATATCTCGTGTTCGTAGTTACCGTTTCTAATGAGGAATGCTTTGAAAGTTTGCCGCGTAATGCGGGTCGACCAGTCTGCGTGACCGCGAAGAGTTTCTGGTGCGTCGAAACCATTCCACAGATCGGCGTTTTTAGCTGATGGAACCGTAATTCGTCGGCGATGAAGTTGAAACATAGTCAATCGGCAAAACCGCAGTGACCACCCCCTGCGGTTTTGCCTTCACCAACTACACAAGGGATAGTCCGGCGCGCTCCCTGTCCCTCATATAGGCGCAGATACTCCTATTTGTCAAGCCAAGAAGCACACGGAAATCGGAGTCCAATCAGCTCCTCAGGTCCGATCGAGCTGGAATCTTCGGCCCAACTATTCGGCCCAGGGCTCGAAGCCCGTGCCAAGCACCGCGTTGAGGCTTTTGCGGAGTTTGGCAGCCTGCGCGCCTCCGTAAGCAGCCTCGAATTGGGCCTGTACACTGGCCCAAAGCGGGAGGGCCTCGTCGCAGCGCTTTCGGCCGTGATCGGTGATCTGAATGTTGCGGGCCCGGCGGTCTAAAGCTGGAGCGATTGCGAGCAATCCCTCACGCTCTAGAGGTTTGAGGTTGGTCGCGAGCGTCGTGCGGTCCATCGCGATCAGGGTCGCCAATCCCTTGATGGTCATAGAACCGTGCTTGGCAAGCTTGTCGAGAATTGCGAACTGGGTAGCGCGTAGCCCGCTGGGCGCGAGTGCTTTGTCGTACGCAGCGCGCAAGTACCGCGCCGCCTTAGCCACGGCGAGGCAGTTGCAGCGCCCATCGACGTCTTCAATCGGAACAGTCTTTGCGTTCATACCATCAGTCCAAGATTCCTCGCCAATATAGGCTGGCATGCGCCTATTTGCCACGCCGCCCCGTGCCACCGTTCAAGCGAGCCCGGCATTAAGGAGAAACCCACGGACGGCTTCAGCCCGGCCCTCGGGCTGCTCGAGATGGCGCAATGTCCAGATCCGTCGATCAGTGTGACCTCGGCGGTTGCCAGGCGCTGATCGCGGATTTCTACGACGCGCTCAGCGGGCGCCACGATATCTTCGCGGGCAGCGACAAGGAGCGCGGGGCCCGCCAAGCTCTTCTGCGCTTGACACATGGGAGTATATGCGCCTATATAAGGTCGACCAGGAAATCCACGATGACATCACAAACTTATCGCGCCATTCAAGTCAGCGAACCTAGAAAACTCGAACTCGTTCAACGCCCCGTGACAGACCCGCCTCCGGGGAAGGTCCGGATCCGGGTGGAAGCATGCGGCGTCTGCCATAGCGACGCGGCGACCGTGGAAGGCGGAGTTTTTCCCGGCATGATCAATCCGCGTGTTCCTGGTCATGAAGCGGTCGGTAAGATCGATGCCGTCGGCGAAGGAGTTCTTGATTGGAAAGTTGGCCAGCGGGTTGGCGTGGGTTTCCTTGGCGGTCATTGCGGCCAATGCAAGCCTTGTCGACGGGGAGACTTCGTCAACTGCCAGCGCCAGCCATTCTCCGGAATACACTACGACGGTGGCTACGCCGAAGTCATGATCGCCAGGCGGGCTGGCCGCTATCCCAGATGAGCTGAGTTCTGCGGACGGATGCTCCGCAACGAGGCCCGCTTCCGGATGGTGCTGGTGACTGGGCAATAATTTTGACACTGGCGTCGCGAGAGCGGGATCCAGGAAGACTCGATATTCGCGACGTCTGAACGATCAC
>JAFAJU010000569.1 GCA_019236035.1 Verrucomicrobiota bacterium
CTCTTAAGGAGTCGAAAGTGGTTGTTCCGGAAGCGGCAAATTCCGCCATAACGGATATCGCAGCCTCGGGGACCGACCTGCTGGTAAACGACATTGTCGGTGGCCCCTCCCGCTTGCGGCACTTCGACGTTGAGGGTCATCCAAAGGGAGGGATAGACACACCTGACCTTTCGGCAGTCCTCGACATGGGGGTGACCGAAGCCGGAGATTTTCTCTTGACCGTATCAAGTTACACGAAGCCGGTCGAAGAGCTCTTGTATGCTCCGAAAACCGAGCAGTTGAACGATACCGGAATGAATTGGCAAAGCGCCGTTGATTTCAATGACATCGAGGAGCAGCGAGTTTTTGTGATCAGTAAAGACGGCACAAAGATTCCGCTGTCGATTTTGATGGTCAAAGGAACCCAACTCGACGGGAAAAATCCTACGATCCTTTATGGCTATGGCGGCTTCGGTCTGAGCGAGTTGCCCAGGATGGAAATCTATCTGCGGTCTTGGTTTAACCGAGGCGGAATTTACGCCATCGCGCATGTCCGAGGAGGTGGCGAGTACGGTGAGCCTTGGCACCAGGCCGGTATGCTGTTGAATAAGCAAAACGTTATCGACGATTTCGCCGCGTGCGCCAAGTTCCTTTCCGACCAGAAATATTGCTCGCCCGCGACGTTGGGCGTATTCGGCGGAAGCAATGGCGGCATTACGATAGGTGGTCTGATCACGCAACATCCGGACCTTTCGCGAGCTGCCGCCATTTATTCCGGGGTCCTCGACGTGTTACGGGCGGAACTTGAGCCGAATGGAGAGTTTAACACGACCGAGTATGGATCGGTGAAAAATCGTGACCAATTTTTGGCCAAATACGGGTACTCGCCCTATCATCACGTAACGGATGGAGCGAAATATCCCGCTGTGTTGATCGCGGCGGGGGAGAACGATCATCGAGTCGGGTCGTGGCACGGCAAAAAAATGGCTGCCAGATTGCAGGCCGCTACGAGTTCAGGTCTTCCAGTTCTACTCACCGTGAGCACGACGGCCGGTCACGGTTTCGGGACCGCATTCGCCGAGCGACTAAAAAACGAGGCTACCCTGTATACATTTTTCTATGATCAGCTTGCGACGGGCGCGAGTCCAATCCGCAAGCAGTAGCTGAGCGAAAATGAGCAGATGGTGGCCTTTGTTGGTCCTGGCACTGGGCTTAATGAGCGGATGGTTTTCTGCCTCCGGTCAGGAGGTGAAATCGGGGTCCGGTTTTATATTCCATCGCGACGGGTACATTTTGACCAATAATCACGTGGTCGCCGGTTCAACAGAGCAGGTTGTTGTTCTATCGAACGGGAACCGGGTACCTGCGAAACTCGTCGCCGCCGATCCGAAAAAAGATCTCGCGCTCTTGAAGATTCCCGGGTCAAATTTTCCCGTCCTGCCGATTGGCGAGTCGCGCAAGATGTCTGTTATGGATTCGGTCCTCGTGATGGGGTATCCGATGTTCTCGACGATCGGCTATGACGTGTCCGCCTACGACGGGAAGATCAATGCGATCCGGCAAGCTGACCATGCGCCGCTGCTCCAGATTGACGCCAATATCAACCCAGGCAACAGCGGCGGCCCGCTGCTCAACGACCGGGGTGAAGTTATCGGGATCGTGGTTGCGAAGATCAACGCAATGCAGCTAGCCAAGACGATGGGCGCCATCCCCGAGCGGATCAATTTCGCAATTCCAGTCGACGAAGCTCGGTCGATGATTCTGAGGGCTTATCCGAGCGGATTTACGCCCTCAAATCGCACTGCCGCTTTGCGGAACCAGGAGATATTCGCTGAGTCCAAAGAAGCCACCGTCCTCATTCTGGCGCCAAAAGAAGAACACCCTGCAGGCCAGCCAACGGTCAACTCACCTCCGTCGCGGGAGGGGCCTTCTCCGGAAATATTGCCCGGGCCGAATACCGAGCCTGTCAACATGAAGCCGACGTTGCTGGCCTTTGTTGAGGCGTTCATTCAATCCGGGGCATCGGACCGGCTGGATAGCGCGATGCAATTTTACGCGCCGAAAGTGAACTATTACGACAAAGGCTTGGTCGACGAAGTGTTTATTAGAAGGGATATTTCTGAGTTTCGTAGACGTTGGCCACGCCGGGAGTATCAGCTTTTCAATAGACCGGTCGCACGAGCAGGACCTCGCCCGCATCAATACTACGTGGGCTATCGGATCGGCTACATGCTGAGGGATCACCGGGACGAAGTTCATGGTATTTCCGATGTCACCATTCTGGTGCAGGACGATGACGAGACCTATAGCGTCCTAGCGGTTCATGAAATAATCGAGAAGAACGATTCTCTGGGCCAATGAAAGTGTTAGATTGCAACGGGACGCCGGCACACGGAACGGCTGGCCCCTGCTATCAATACTCCCTTCCTCTACTATGAAAGCGATATTTTGCGGTCTATTGTCCCTGGTATTGTCGGTATCGGTCCACGCGAAACTGGTGACTAAAACTGTCAATTATGAACAAGACGGAACCAAGTTGACAGGGTATCTAGCCTATGATGATGGCGTGACCGGAAAAGGCAAAGTCCCTGGAGTCGTGGTTTTTCCAGAATGGTGGGGGCTCAACGGCTACATCAAAGGGCGCGCGGATCAACTCGCGAAGATGGGGTACATCGCGTTTGGAGCCGATTTGTACGGTGATGGCCAAACGACTACCCAGCCGGCTAAGGCCGAGGAACTCGCCAGCCAGCTTTACGGCAAGCCCTTAATG
>JAFAJU010000043.1 GCA_019236035.1 Verrucomicrobiota bacterium
CCTCGCTCCGGACCGTGTGACTCATCGAATGACGGCTTTCGAGCATGTCGTGCAACGGCAAGTTGCTTAGGCAGCGAACGGTTGCGTTGGCCACATTGGCGCGCAAAGATCCCCGCGGGTCAACATTCTTGAAGAGAAAATCGATCGGATGCTTTACGCGCATTTCGTACCAGACACCAACTCCCATCGGCGTGCCCTCTTCGGTATTCACAGGATTGCTCCGGAGGTACTCCTGATCCAGACGCGTGTCGATCTCGTGTACTCGTCCGAAGAACCGCACCAGGGCAGCCTGCGGGCCAAGCCGGAGCCACAGAAGATGGAGACCGGGCTCCGCAATCACGCCGATGACTCGCCCGAATAATATGTAAACCTTACACCGACCTTCCATCACAGACGTGTAGAAATTGACTGCTCCCAGAACGACCAGCACCGCCGGAATCGTGATCCAGCAGAGAATGAACGTAAAGATGCATGCGACAAGGAAATTCATTGGGTTAACCTTTGTCTCGTAGAATCACCCGTTTGGCTTTCGAAAACAGGTCCAAGCGGATGTTGCGAATGTAAGCCGGTAGCGCCTGTTCCCCGCTTTGCTTCAGATCAGCAATCTGCTGCGCCATCCACCGAAGCGGTTGAACCTCTGCCTGAGCGCGATTAGTCTCAATTTCTACGGCTCGCCGGGACTGCTCGATACGCTGATCCGCGTTCGCCTGTGCTAGGCTGATGTTAGATGAAACCTCGTTATGCGCAGTATTAATTGCTGCCAAAGCCGATTCGATGTCCGCCGGTGGATCGATGCCGGTGATCAGCGAGGCGTCCAGTATCACGCCATACCGCGCCGCGGAAGAGACACATTCCAGATCCATCTGCTTATTCAAGTCGTTGAGGTTCTTTCGGAGATCGTTGATCGACACACCTGCCATCGCCAAACTTTCGCTACCCTTTTCTGTCAGTGGCTGATCCGGTTCCTTTGGCCTTGAAGCCTCGTAATTGGCAATCCGCTCCCTCAGAATGGATATGAAGTAACCCAAGACGTGTGAAATGGGTCTGTTCACTCCAAACAAATAGGCGTATAAATTCTGTTCACTCACTCGAAAGCGTATTTGGCCTGTCAAACCGATGTTCAGTTGATCCTTGGTGACCGCGTCAAGAATAGTTCCCTTTTGATTCGCTTCGGGCGTATCCGGATCAAAAGCCACATTCATAGTCTGAGTGGCCACGGACACCTTAAACACTCGTTGCCACGGCATTCGGAGATACGGTCCGCCCGGCCCGATCACGCGAACCTGTGGATAAACATAGCGTTCCCTTTCCTCCGGGCGGAATTTTTGCGCTATCGGCAGATCCAGGCTTGTTTTGTTGCCGATTCGTTCCGCCTTCCCAAAATTCGTAACGACGGCCCGTTCGTTCTGATTAATCGTGTAAATCCCGCCAAGCAAACAATAAATAGCCAGGAAAGCGACTACGCCGACGACAAACCCGAAAAGGATCTCCATGGATGGCCGGTTATAAAGGAGTTGCCGCGATGCAGCAAGCCGGAATAGGGTCGGTCGTATGACGAGTGCGGCCTACCAACAACTTTGTGAGCGTTCCCGAGAAGTATATCTGTTGCGTTCCATCGCAGGAGTACTTTCGTGGGATTTGGAAACCTATCTTCCTGCCAAAGCGTTGCCCTACCGAGCTGAACAACTAAGCTACCTCGAGGCGAAAGCCCACGCGCTCTTCACCGAAACTTGCGTCGGCGATTGGCTCAAGGAATCCGAACAACTCGATTTTGACCAAGATTCGGAGGAAGCTGCTAATATCCGCGAATGGCGGCGGTCTTACGATCGCGCGACTAAAATCCCGGTATCGCTGGTTGAGGAGTTTGAAAAGACCCGGACCGTCGCGCGTGAAGCTTGGGTTGGCGCCCGAGCAGCGTCCAGGTTTTCCCAATTTGCGCCGCATCTCGAAAAGATTGTCGAGCTCACCAGGAGGAAGGCGGATTTCTGGGGATTTGTAGAATCTCCTTACGATGCACTCATCGAAGAATACGAGCCGGGCGTCACGGCACGGGAGGTGAAACAAATCTTGGAAGAGTTGCGGGGCGCGCTCGTTAACCTTTTAGCGGAGATCCCGGCCGAGTCAGTTCCGGAAAACTTCGTGGACGGCCACTATCCCATTCCAGCGCAGCAGGCATTTTCCCGCGAGGTAGCTACCGGGTTTGGTTATGATTTCGCGGCGGGCCGCATTGACACGACGGTTCACCCGTTTGCGACCAGCCTTGGCCCTTTTGATCAGCGAATCACGACCCGCTATGATGAGCAGCGCTTCGAGGTTTGCTTATATGGGATCATGCATGAGACAGGTCACGCCCTTTACGAACAGGGCCTGTCCAGCAGTCGAGTCGGCTTACCCTCCGGCGAGGCCGTTTCCTTGGGCATTCATGAGTCTCAGTCACGGCTTTGGGAGAACCATGTTGGGCGAACTGCGAAGTTCTGGCATCTCTGGTACCCGAAAGCTTGCTCCCATTTACCTGACCTCACGCGCTATTCCGTGACCGATCTCATAAAGGGTACGCAGCGTGTGGCGCCCTCATTTATACGCGTTGAAGCGGACGAAGTGACCTATGACCTGCACATTCTACTTCGATTCGATCTGGAACTCGCGTTAATCGAAGGCCTGCTAAAGGTTAAGGACCTGCCCGAAGCATGGAATTCTCGCTTTCAAGAGCTGTTTGGCTTGGTTGTGCCCGACGACCGGCGTGGCGTCCTTCAGGACACCCACTGGAGCTTGGGTGCGATAGGTTACTTTCCTACCTACACTTTAGGCAATCTGAACGCCGCCCAGCTGATGTTTGCGGCAGAAAAACAGGTTCCGGGATTGTCAGATCAGCTTGCTCAAGGACACTATCAACCTTTACTGGACTGGCTGCGCGAAAATATTCATCAACACGGTCGCAGATATCTTCCAGCCGAACTGATGCGTCGCGCCACCGGGCAAACAACCCAGCCCAAATATCGCATCGCCTACCTGCGCGATAAATATCTGCAAAACCGCTAACCCGCATCGAAAGCGGGTTGTTGCCCGCTGAGAACTAACGTATCCTCCCCCGCTGTGTATCGCCGTGTAGGAGTTGCGACAACATTTTCCCCACGTTTTATGGCGGTGCTTGCGGAAGCAGGCCTCGTCTGTCGTGCCCTTTCGGCGCCGCTTTGCCTGATTCATGCAGATGCGTTTGCACAGGAAAAGGAAGAGCGATTTCGCGCGGCGTTGCGCGAACTGCGGCTCGATGAACAGGCCGAAATTCGTTTCGAGCCCGGACAACCAGCTGAGGCGATTCTGAAGGTACAGGACGCGGCGCGCATCGATCTGTTAGTGGCTGGAGCTCTTGAGACAGAGAGTGTTCATCGCAACTTTACCGGAGACGTCGCTCGAGAACTTCTCCGCCGCGCCCCTTGCGATCTTTTGTTGTACACTGAGCCCAAAGAAAATCCGAAACCCCCGGAGGGTATCTTAGTGGCCGTTCCGGACTTTTCGCCGTTGAGCCGGCAGGTCTTTCGCAGCGCGCTTGATCTTGCTGAGCGGGCTTGCGCCAGACGCGTGACTCTCCTCCACGTCCAGACCACTTTCGCGGAAGCGAAAGAGAAAGCACTCGGCGTTAGCAATGGCACCTTGCCGGCGGAAGAAACGCTCGAGTCATGGTTGCGAGAAGAAGAAAGGCCTTCTCTGGAACTGGATTACCATCTGTTGCGTGGCAACACTGGGTTCACCGCATGCGAGTTCATCCAGTCGAGCGGCACAGATCTGGTCGTGATGCCGTCCGAAAAGCCGCCTTCGAGCCAACCTGTGTTCGCCCCTGCCCTCGACTGGATTATTCAAGTCATTCCCGCCAACCTTTGGGTCATCCGGCGGTAAGGCGACCAGTAGCACGGGCGTCTCGCCCGTGGTCTTGCCCCAGTCCACGGGCGGGACGCCCGTGCCACGCCTATTGCAAGATCTCTCGTAACACAAAAGGCAGAATGCCGCCGTGACGATAGTAATCCACCTCGATCGGAGTATCGATCCGCAATGTTAACGATACCGTCTCCTTGCTTCCATCTTTCCTCCCGATCTCCAACAAAACCTGTTGCCGCGGCCTCATCACACCGTTGCTCAAGCCGCGGATACTGTAGGTCTCAGAGCCGTCGAGACGTAAACTCTGCGAATTCACCCCTTCGCCGAACTGCAGAGGCAAAACACCCATGCCTACAAGATTGCTGCGGTGTATCCTCTCGAAGCTTGCCGCAATGACCGCTTTCACCCCTAGTAAACGCGTGCCCTTTGCGGCCCAATCCCGGCTCGAACCGGTACCATATTCGTGCCCGGCAATGACTACTAACGGCACCCGCTCTTTCTGGTACCGCACCGCTGCGTCAAAGATCGATATCCGTTCTCCGCTCGGTTGATGGATGGTCACCCCTCCTTCAACCCCGGGAACCATCAGGTTCTTTATTCGCACGTTTGCAAACGTGCCTCGCGTCATGACCCTGTCGTTCCCTCTCCGGCTGCCATAACTGTTGAAATCAATTGGTTGAACTCCGCGGTCGATCAGATATCGGCCGGCCGGTGACGTCTGCTTGATCGCGCCCGCAGGCGAAATATGATCCGTCGTTACCGAGTCTCCAAATATGCCCAGAGCACGCGCCTCTCGGATTTCCTCGATCCCACCGATTTCCATCGAGAAATTATCGAAGAAGGGAGGTTCTTGAATGTAATCACTCTTTTCATCCCAGGCGTAAAGATCGCCCGTCGACGATGTGATCTCATTCCATTTCGGATTTTGCCCGGCAAAATCTGCGTAAAGCTCGCGAAAAACTTCCGGTTTAAGCGCGGATGACATTGCGTGATGGATTTCCTCCAGGGTCGGCCACAGATCCTTAAGATAGACCTCCCTACCGTCCTTGTCGGTGCCGATAGCGTCGTGCGCCATGTCGATGTCCACCCGTCCGGCCAATGCAAAAGCCACAACCAGCGGAGGCGACATAAGAAAGTTTGCTTTGATGTTCTGGTGAATTCGCGCCTCGAAGTTTCGATTACCGGATAGGACCGCCGCCGCGACAAAGTCGTTATCGGTGACCGCTTGTTCGATGTTGGGATGAAGCGGGCCGGAATTCCCGATACAGGTTGTGCACCCGTATCCGACGATATTGAACCCGAGCTGATCCAGGTAATGCTGCAGTCCGGTCTTAGCGAGATAGTCAGTCACCACTCGGGAACCCGGCGCCATCGAAGTCTTTACCGTCGGATTGATCTTCATCCCGCGTTCCACCGCTTTTTTGGCGAGTAGCCCGGCACCCAGCATCACACTTGGGTTACTAGTGTTCGTACAACTCGTGATCGCGGCGATCAGTACACTACCGTGCCCGACCACGCCTGAGTTCGCACCACTCGAAGTCGTCTCGGCGGGCTCCGAACCATTCACTGAAACCGTCGCTGTTTTCGAAAGCAGATCCTCGCTCTTGCCGTAACCTCCTTCGGCAACCGGCTTGGTAAACAGCCCGCGGAATGTCTGACCCAACTCGCCAAGATTGATCCGATCCTGCGGACGTTTCGGACCCGAAACGCTGGGTTCCACCGAGGCCAAGTCTAGATCAACATCAACACTATAGTCGATCTCTCCCCTATTGGGCATGCCAAACATTTGCTGCGCCTTAAAGTAGTTTTCGAATCGCTCGCATGCTTCCTCAGAGCGGCCCGTCATTCTGAGATAGTTGACCGACTCACCGTCTACCGGGAAAAAGCCCATCGTTGCGCCGTATTCCGGAGCCATGTTACCGATCGTCGCGCGATCAAAGACCGGCAACGATCCCGCCCCTTCTCCATAGAATTCGACAAATTTCCCAACGACCTTCCGCGCGCGAAGCAATTGAGTCACATGCAAGGCCAGATCCGTTGCGGTCACTCCTGCCCGCAAACGCCCGCTCATATGCACTCCGACAACTTCCGGGGTCAGAAAGTAGACCGGTTGTCCCAGCATGCCCGCTTCGGCCTCGATTCCGCCTACACCCCACCCGACAATGCCAAGGCCATTGATCATCGTCGTATGGGAATCAGTTCCCACCAGCGTGTCGGGATAAAAAATTTCCCCTCGCTCAGTGGCAGCGCTTAACACCCCTTTGGCCAGATACTCCAGGTTGACCTGATGCACTATACCAATCCCGGGCGGCACCACGCCAAACGTCTTGAATGCTTGCTGGCCCCATTTCAAAAATTGGTAACGTTCCCGGTTACGTTTGAACTCCATGTCCAGATTTAACCCAAACGCTTCCGGCGAACCGAAGAAATCAACTTGCACCGAGTGATCGACGACCAGATCAACCGGGACGAGCGGCTCAATTATCTTCGCATCGTGATTGAGCCTGGCCACGGCCGCCCGCATCGCGGCGAGGTCCACCAGGAGCGGTACACCGGTGAAGTCTTGCAGTACAATTCGGGCGACCACAAACGGTATTTCTTCGTTTGCCGGCTCTTTTGCTTTCCAGTTCGCTAGGGCAACCACATCCTTTTCCGCTACCTTTTTCCCGTCGCAGTTCCGGAGCACAGATTCGAGCACAATTCGGATACTGACCGGCAACCGCGAGATTCTTCCGACACCGGCCTCCTCCAATGCCGGCAACGAATAATAAAATCCTTGTTTGCCTTGACCTGCGTTAAAGGAGCGAACCGTGTTCGGCGGAATCATAAATCAGGCTAGTTCTTGGAGTGTCGCCCTAATAGCGTTGAAATTCGGGAGTTGCTGCGTGTCGTCAGAGCTTTCGGCGTATCGGATGACGCCGCCCCGGTCGACAATGAACGCAGATCGCTTGGCCACGCCGCTTAGCGGCAAATTGCGTTGGGGCGCGAAATTGTCGTAAGCGACCCCGTATGCTCTTGCCACGGCATGGTCATAGTCGCTCAAGAGTGGAATCTTGATGCTCTCCTGGCGCGCCCAAGCCTCCAGCGAAAACGGGCTGTCCCCGCTTATCCCATAGACCAGGGCGTTTACGCCCTGGTATTCGTCGAGGCCGCCTGAAACGTCGCACATCTCTGTCGTGCATACGCTCGTGAAGGCCATCGGGAAAAACAACAACAACGTATTACGCTTGCCGAAATTGTCGCTGAGCTTCACCAGATTAATACCATCCGGGGTTTTGTAGCTGAGGGCGAAATCTGGAGCCTTAGTTCCTTTTGAAAGAGCCATATAGCTGTAAGATTAAATGTTAAACCCTTTCCGCTTCCCTGGAAAATTCATTATAGAATACCCCCAATCCCGGTCAATGGGGAATCGTCGCGAGAGGAGACCGCATCGGCACCTTTGCCGTTACTGGAACGGGCTCTAACAGCACCTGACTCCCGCTTCTGCCAACGCGCGTTGCAGCTCTTCGATGTGTTTCCGGTCCCTGGTCTCCACCGTGCAAACAACCTGGACCGCAGACACCTCCGCGTTGCTGAATGTCCGATCGTGAGTAATCTCTTTGATACTCGCCCCAACAGACGCGATGACTCGCGTCAGGCTCGCCAAGCCACCCGGCCGGTCGCTGATGACTGCGCTGAAACGCGAAAGCCGGCCGTCCGCTACCAACCCTCGTTCCATGACCCGGCTCAGAACCGATGGGTCGATATTGCCACCGCAAAACGGCAACACAACTTTTTTACCGTGGAGTTCGGGAACCCGTCCGGCCATCAACGCGGCAAGTGTGGCCGCCGCCGACCCTTCTACGACACCTTTCTCCAGTTCAAGAATGCGCAGAATGGCGAGAGCGATCTGGTCTTCGTCCACCAGAACCAGATCATCGATCAAGTCCTTAGCCAACCTGAAAGCGTTCACCCCTACCTGTGGAACCGCCAAGCCGTCGGCTAAGCTCGGCTTCATTGCCACAGTCACTGGCTGCCCTGCCCGAAGTGCAGCTGTGAAGCTCGCCGTATTTTCCGCCTCAACGCCAATGATCTTCACTTCAGGTCGCAGGCTTTTAACCGCTAACGCAACCCCTGCGATCAGACCGCCCCCACCAATCGGAACGATTACCGCCTCAGCGTCGGGTACCTGATCCAGGATCTCCAGTCCCATTGTCCCCTGGCCCGCAATGATCTCCGGGTCGTCGTAGCCATTGATATAAGTTAGTCCGTCGCTGACCACCAACTCATCGGCCTTTTGGCGAGCCTCACTGAAGTTTCTGCCGGCCACAATCACCCGTGCTCCCAGCCGCTGACAGGTTGTAATTTTGATCAAAGGCGCTGATTCCGGCATCACCACCGTCACGGGGATCCCGAGAAGCTTTCCGTGGTGCGCAAGGCCCAACGCATGATTTCCCGCAGATGCGGCCACAACACCCTTCTGTCGCCCCATGTCACCCAGCAAAAGCAGCGAGTTTCGCGCTCCTCGTTCCTTGAAACTCCCGGTGCGCTGCAGATTGTCGAATTTGCAGTAAACCCGGGCGCCCGCTACTTCGGACAGCTGAATCGAAACCGGGCATGGAGAATAATAGATTCCACTCTTGACCCGTTTCCTGGCTTCTTGGATGTCCTTTAGGATTACCACGCTTTTCTCCGGGGCACAGCATAGCCAGCAGGCACCGGTTAGTACAAACGAGAGTTCGGAGTTTGGGGTCCGGAGTTTGGGGTCCAGAGTTTGGGGTTTGGAGTTCGGGGTTCCGGGTTTGGAGTTCGGGGTTCGGGGTTCGCATGGGGCGGCGTTGGAATCCGTGGATGCTTAAGGACTTTCCAGCCCAAGGTATCCGAATTCGATCCAAACGGTTGCTTCTCTTGCGTTTATCCGTTCCCGCGAAACAGACCCCGAACTCCAAACTCCGAACTCCGAACTCCAAACTCCAAACTCCAACCCCGAACCCCAAACTCCAAACTCCAAACCCCGAACACCACCCCCCTTTGACAGGTCTCGCAAGAGACTGTAGCAGTCTCTTGCCGCCAGAACTTTGGATTTTGAAAGCGGAAATTTTATGAACCTGACACGACGCCAGTTCTTGCGAATCACCGGAGGCCTAGGCATTGCGGCCGGAATTCCGGGTGCGGTCGAGGTCGGGTATGCGACGCGAGTCGAGCCACGTCATGTTGTCATGGAAGAACGGCCAATCCGGCTTCCAAGGCTCCCTACCTCCTTCGACGGCTTCCGGATCGCGTTGTTCAGCGACTTGCATCTTTACCCGTTTACTCCTATTCAAGTGGTCCAGGATGCGGTCAAACTCGCTAATTCTTTTCGACCTGACTTGGTCATTTTAGCGGGCGATTTTGTCTGGCTTTATGTCGATGCAGCCTTCGATTTGGTGCCGGTTCTGAGCCAGCTGAATCCGGCCAAAGGTACTTTCGCTGTCTTGGGCAATCATGATCATCTCAAGGGTCCCCAGATTGTCGCGAAAGCGTTGGCCGAAGCGGGCGTTCAATTGCTATCGAATCGCGGCGTGACCATCCAGAACGGGCGCGATTCTATCTACCTGGCCGGGATTGATTCAGTCTGGACCGGCCAACCCTCCCCCGTTGCAGCATTTGAAAACAACCGGGGAAATCTCACCAGTATCGTGACCGTCCATGAACCTGATTTCATCCGTTATATCGCTCCGCGGTTTCCCGTGGACCTCCAGCTTTCAGGCCATAGTCACGGCGGCCAGGTGCGGCTGCCTATCGTGGGCGCACTCGTACTTCCTCCCTGGGGAGAAATCTATGATATGGGTTTGTATAAGGTCGGAAATGCGCAAGTCTATACAACTCGTGGTATAGGAACGATCGGTATAGACGCCCGTTTCAATTGTCCACCGGAAGTGACCGCCATTACGCTTCACGCCTGAACCGTGGGGCCCGACCCTGGCTTGTACGTTTCGAAGCATCTTTTCGGGTTCTGCAATCCACCTTGGGCGCCTCTGAGGGGCCCGCGCTCGCGTTTTTGGACGTGCAACGTCGGACCGCGCCCCTAGCTAAAGGCTGTTGCGAAATGGATTGCTCGATAGATTGAGCTAGTACGCTCTTGAAAAGTCCACAGCGGTCTGTTAGCCGTGAGACAGCGGCGAACCCGAGACAGACGATAGCCTAGGCTGAGCTTGCGAGGCCTAGGAACAGGTAGCCCAATACGTCGAGCGCTGAAGGCGCGGAAGCCGAAACAAGCTCTTTTTTAAACGCTTCTCTTCAAAAAGCAGCAGAATGGTCCGGCGTCGCCGGAGGATTCTGCTGCCTGAGCCTGCAGCGCCCACAAATCTCTGAAGATTTGTGGGCGCTGCAGGCTAGCGTCGTGGATGGCGGTTTTCAGCCTTGCGAAATTCAATCGACCAAAGCGGAAATTGCTGCCCAGTCGTGAAACCCGGATCCTGGTAATAGCGAAGCTCGAGCGTTCTGTCCCGGTAAGATCCGCTAAAAGGAATCGTCTCACCGAATTGGAGACTATTGAATGAACCTCGAAAATTCGAGCGTTCAATACGCACCGTTACGCAGTATAGGTCACCTTTTCGCTCGGTGGAAAGCACCCTTGCCCCAATACGAGTCACAGGATATTCGTACGGACTTTTTTGGGCAAACTTGAGTCGTTCTCACAAGGAAGAGGAATTATGGCAGTGTCAGTGCCAGTAGCGGTGCCAGTGCCAGTGGCGATGGTGTAGCGCTGCTTTTTGATGAGAGGTCGATTTCGGGTCCCCCCCTGAAACTCCTGCAACTCCTGACTTCTCGCCTTCTTCAGCGAGGGCGATATACACCCGTCCCCCGATACGCCGCCACTGGCACTGGCACTGACACTCGTCCCTTGTCCCTCCTCCCAGCAATTCAATTTCCAAACAAAATCCAGGTTTATGGATCTTATGGACGCAACGGGAGATGAAACATACCTCCTTCGGGTTGCTCTCTTAAGACTTAAAAAAAAAAGTCGATAGAGAAACCAACGATGCATACGGCTAGGCGAAACACTACACGCGCCGCGTGGCGCTTAGCCAAAGTCTATTGGACATCGGAGGAGAAATGGTCCGCTTGGGGACTCCTCTGCGCGGTAGTCGCCCTCAACCTTGGGAACGTCTACGTCAGCGTCCGCATTAACGAATGGAACAGATCCTTCTACAACGCTCTCCAAGCGTTTAATCGCGGCGAATTATTCCGCCAGCTAGGCATCTTCTCTATTTTAGTCATTTTCGCTATCGCGATGTCCGTCTATGCCCTTTACCTGAATCAGTTGCTACAGATACGCTGGCGACGATGGCTGACGGGGAGGTATCTGAACAATTGGCTGGCGGGCCGCGCTTACTATCAAATGCAATTAGGAAGCGCCACTGACAACCCCGACCAGCGCATTTCGGAGGATCTCAACCAATTTACAACGTACGTTATGAACCTGTCGGTCGGGCTTATTTCCTCGGCCGCCTCCCTGGTCACATTTCTCGTCATTCTCTGGCAACTCTCGGGATCGGCGGATATCCCCCTCGGCAAATGGGGCGTGTTGCATATTCCCGCCTACCTCGTCTGGGCCGCGTTAATCTACGGAGGCATCGGTACCTGGCTTACGATCAAAATCGGCCGGCCACTCGTGCCGTTGAACTTCGCTCGCCAGCGCTTTGAGGCCGATTTCCGGTTCAGTCTAGTACGTTTTCGGGAGAATGCGGAAAGCGTTGCCGTTTACGGCGGCGAGCCGGTAGAGCTTGGCATCTTCCATGAGCGCTTCCGGGGCGTATTCGAAAACTTTCGGCAAATTATGAAGCGCCAGAGGTGCCTAACCTGCTTTACGCTGGGCTACGCGCAGGTGGCAGTCATTTTGCCCGTGATCGTCATCTCGCCGCGCTATTTTGCCAATCAGATCGGTCTGGGCGGGCTCATGCAGGCGGTCAATGCATTCTCCTTCGTGCACAATGCGCTCTCGTTCATCATCAATGCGTACGCTGACATCGCCGCCTGGCAGGCGGCCACTGAACGGCTAAGCAGCTTCGAGGAACGGCTCGTGGCCATCCATCACTCGGTACGCGCGTCGCGTAAGATTGTGATTCGGCGCGGCCCAGGCGTCGGCGTTGCCGTCGACGATATCGATCTCGACTTGCCCGATGGCACGCCACTTTTACGGGGCGTTGCCTTCGCTCCAACGCGTGGCGCGGCGATGCTGATCATCGGCCCGACCGGTGCCGGAAAGAGCACGCTGCTGCGTGCAATCGCCGGACTTTGGCCTTTCGGCCAAGGCGAAATCACACTTGGCAAAGGTCGGATTTTATTCGTGCCGCAACGGCCGTATCTACCGCTCGGCACCCTCGCCGGCGCGTTGCTCTACCCACGCGGAGACAACAGCTCCCTCCTGGCGGCCAAGCTCAGCGCTGTGCTCAATGAAGTAGGACTCGGCGCACTTGCGCGCGAATTGGATGTGGTCGAGAACTGGTCTCAGCGCCTGTCGCTCGGCGAACAACAGCGCCTCGCCTTTGCCCGGATTCTTCTGATAAAACCAGCGATACTGTTCCTGGACGAGGCAACATCCGCCCTCGATGAGCTATCCGAGGCACGGCTCTATGGCTTGTTGCGTGCCGCCTCATGGCGACCCACCGTCGTGAGCGTCGGCCACAGAAACACGCTCCGCAACTTCCACGACTATATCCAGGACATCGCCGCTTTTTGCCCTTGGAGCGAGCGGACACTGGATCTGCGGCATATGTTCCTTGATCCGCAGCCGCCCTTTGTGCTAGCGCCCCGGCCGGCACTCGCCGGTGGTTCGTCGATCCCGGTCGCTTAAGTGCAAAACTGC
>JAFAJU010000153.1 GCA_019236035.1 Verrucomicrobiota bacterium
TTTTTGCCTCGGCTGCTTGACGTGCGAAACGGCGTGCCCAGCCGGGGTTCGCTATGGCGAGATGTTCGAGCACGCGCGTGCTGACATCGAGCACGTCAGCGTACTGCGAAATCCTGTCCGGGACCTGGTTCGCGCATTGACTCTCCGTTGGATGTTTACGCGCCCGCATACGCTGCGAACGATCGGCCGGCTGATCTGGCTTTACCAGGCCGGCGGACTCGAGTTCATGGTACGCAAGTTGAAATTGACGCGGTTCTTGCCAAAACGGCTGCGCGCGCTGGAGCCGCTGACGCCCCGGGTGCAACGGAATTTCACTGACGCACTGATCCGGCCAATCGAGACTCCCGCGAGTCGGAAATACCGCGTAGGCTTGCTGACCGGTTGCGTGCAGGATCTGGTCTTTTCCCACGTGAACCGGGACACTGCTGACGTGTTGCTGGCGAATGGCTGCGAAGTAGTGACCCCGCGAGCACAGTTCTGCTGCGGCTCGATCCATGCCCACAATGGCGAACTGGAACTGGCCAAACAAATGGCACGCCGGAACCTTGATGCTTTTGACCTCAGACATCTTGATGCTGTCATTACCAACGCGGCCGGATGTGGCACCCATCTCAAGAATTACCGGCACTTGTTGCAGGACGACCCGGCCTTTGCAGATCGCGCCGTCGCGTGGTCGGCGAAGATGCGCGACATTCACGAATGGCTCGCCGAGATCGGTATCCGCGCGCCCGCGGCTTCTACCCCGCAAACGGTCACTTACCACGAGGCTTGCCATTTATGCCATGGCCAGAAAATCACCCGCCAACCGCGTGAAATCCTCGAAGCTATCCCGGGGCTTGACCTGGTGGAACTACCAGAATCGACCTGGTGTTGCGGCAGCGCCGGTGTTTACAACATCACCCAGCCGGAGATGTCGCAGAAGCTCCTCCGACGCAAGATGGCAAACATTGTGACTACCGCAGCTCAAGTGGTAGCGTCGGCCAACCCCGGTTGTTCGCTGCAATTATCAGCGGGCGCGCGCGCCTCGAACCTGAAAATGAGAGTCGCCCACCCGATTTCTCTTCTGGCGGAGGCTTATCGAAAGGGGCCCAGCGCCTAACAAAATCGTCCTCGTCCTCGAACTCGTCCTCGTCCTTCGATCTTGGAACTCGTCACGCCCCACGGCTCGGGCGGAGCCTCGCCCTACCGGCACGGAGCGATAGGGCGAGGCTCCACCCGAGCCGTGGGGCGTGACAGCGAATTCGAGTACGACGTTCAAGCTGGGATCCAGCGACAAGCACGGCTGAATGTAACCTATAAAATAATTTTTGATAAGTTACACAATCAAGCCATAGTAATTGCCTAAATAACTTATAACAGGTTACAACCAACACCCTTCAGCGCTTTGGCTAAAATCACTGAAAAAAAGAGACGCTATGGCTGACAAATTCATGCAACTCGCGTTCACGCCCGCCGTGCAGCAAGCCCAAGACAAATATTTTGGGAGGCACCAGATGGTGAAGGATGCACCGGCGACCGACGCGCTCACGTCTGACGAAGCCGGTTTCATCGCCTCGCGTGACAGCTTCTATATGGCGACGGTGAGCGAGACGGGCTGGCCCTACGTGCAGCACAGGGGAGGTCCACTTGGATTCGTGAAGGTGCTTGGACCGAATCTGATCGGCTTCGCGGATTTCAAGGGCAATCGCCAGCTTATTAGCATCGGCAATCTCGGCACCGATGGTCGGGTTGCTCTCTTCATGATGGACTACCCGAACCGGACTCGGCTCAAGCTTTTAGGCCAGGCTTGCGTGCTTGACGCGCGCGAGCATCCTGACTTGGCTGATCAACTCGCCCCTGGGGTGCTCCGCAGCAGGGTCGAGCGGTTATTCCTCATCGAAATCATTGCCTACGACTGGAACTGCGCTCAATACATCACCCCTCGCTTCACTGCCGCCGAAGTGGAAGAGTATGTCGCTCCGCTGAAAGCCCGCATCGCTGAATTAGAAGCTCAACTTGCCGGGCGCGACGGCTCAGGGCATTCCTAGCGCGGGGAGAGCCGCCGACTTTGCTATTGACAGTCTAAGCAGTTTATCGCATCGTCGGGTTTATCGTACAGATGTTCGTTTAACGTACCAACGCGACGAACTGACTCCGCCCGAACCGGTTGTACCGCTGTACTTCCCCCCCCGTATTTCATCCACCCAGACCATGAGACCTACTAATTCTTGCCACAATCGGTGGCACCGCCGCGATCTGATCAAATTACTCGCCGCAACCGCGGTCGCCGGGCCAGCATTTTTGCGCGGAACGACCAGTAAAGCCGCTAGTTCCGA
Organism: Verrucomicrobiota bacterium; assembly: GCA_019236035.1. Lineage (GTDB taxonomy): Bacteria > Verrucomicrobiota > Verrucomicrobiia > Chthoniobacterales > JAFAMB01 > JAFAMB01. Next base: position 2,316 of record JAFAJU010000153.1, read on the forward strand.
TGTCATCAAGATCGGATTTGTCAGCCCGCGGACCGGGCCAGCCGCCGGCTTTGGTGAACCCGACGCCTATGTACTAGGGCTGGCACGAAAGGCCCTGGCCCGTGGCCTGACCATCGGCGGCAAGAGGTACGACGTGCAAATTGTCGAGAAGGACGGCCAGTCGAATCCACAACGCGGCGCGCAGGTCGCCAATGACCTCATCAACGCCGATGGAGTCGACCTGATGCTGACCACATCTACACCGGAAACGGTGAATCCGGTGTCCGATGCTTGCGAAGCTGCTGGCGTACCATGCATATCCACCGTCGTGCCATGGGAAGCATGGTACTATGGTCGGGGCGCCAAACCGGGCCAGCCGAACGCCTACGAGTACACCTACCACTTCTGCTTCGGGGTCGAGCAATTTCATCTCGCTTACACCCACTTGTGGCCCCAGCTCTCAACTAACAAGAAGGTCGGTGTGATGTGGCCAAACGACTCCGACGGCAACGCTATCCGGCGGGAACTCGGCCCCCTGTTGGCCAAGGATGGCTACACCATCGTCGATCCAGGTCCCTACACCGACGGGACGAACGACTACTCCTCGCAGATCGCGAAATTCAAGGCCGAGGACTGCGAAATCTTCAATACGTTTCCCATCCCGTCGGACTTTGTCACCTTCTGGCAACAGGCCGCCCAACAGGGCTACAAACCCAAGATCGCTCAGATCGCCAAGACCGGCCTGTTTCCGTCTCAAGTGGAGGCACTCGGCTCGCTCGGGCCTGGCCTCGCCAGCGGCGCGTATTGGACTCCGACCTTCCCTTACACGTCGTCCCTGACAAATATCTCGTCTAAAGATCTCGCGACCGGGTACCAGAACTCGGTCGGCAAACAGTGGACCCAGCAGCTGGGCCCGAGCTTGGCGCTGTTCGACGCGGCCGCGGCTGCGTTGAAGGCGACTACGGACCCTAAGGACAAAGCGGCTCTTGCTAAAGCGATCAGTACCCTGGACGTGGAAACTCCGATCGGCCGGCTCCAGTGGGGCAAGGGCCCAAACGCCAACGTTGTCGCGACTCCCATCCTGGGTGGCCAGTGGGTGAACGCACCGGCCGGCAGCAACTACAAGCTGGACTTCGTGCTCTGCGAAAACTCCTCCGATCCCAACGTGCCGATAGCCGCACAGCTGCACGCCTAGCCCGCAAAAATCACGCAATACGGCGCAGCGACGAGCTTATCGCGGGCTACGGGACGCCAGAATACATGAAAATGCAGGCCAGAACTGCCGCAAACACGGCAAGTACGGCACGCACCGAGGCCGTCCTTGCCGGTCTCGGGCTGTGTAAGCGCTTCGGTAAACTTGAGGTATTGAGCCAAGTCGACTTCTCCGTTGGCTCAGCCGAGGCGGTGGGTATCGTGGGACCCAACGGCGCGGGAAAAACCACGCTACTCAGCGTATTGGCCGGCTCGCTGGCGCCGTCGGCAGGCACCGTTCGCCTCGATGGACAGGATGTCACTCGCCTGCGTCCCGAGCTGCGCTGCCGCCGCGGTATAGGACGCGCCTTCCAGATCCCACGACCCTTCGGTGGCATGACCGTCCTGGAAAACGTTGTCGTTGGGACCGCCCATGGTGCTCGACTCTCCCACAAAGACCTGTACAAGCGTTGTATCGAAGTACTCGAACTGTGCGGATTGATCGACCTCGCCAATCGCCGCGCGGAAAGCCTCGGCCTCTTGCACCGCAAGCGCCTCGAGCTCGCCCGGTCACTCGCGACCAACCCACGGGTTCTGCTGCTTGACGAGATCGGCGGTGGCCTAACCGACGCCGAATCCACAGAACTGGTCAGCACAGTCAAGCAGCTCCGCCAATTGGGCCTCAGCATCGTCTGGATTGAACACGTCGTACATATACTTGTGCAGGTGGTCGACCGGCTGATATGCATGGACGCCGGACGGGTCATTGCCGACGGCGAACCAGGCGAGGTCCTGCGCGATGCCATGGTCGTCGACGCCTATCTGGGAAAGACGAGAGCATGAGTGGCCTGCTCCAAGTCGACAACCTTGTCGCCGGCCACGGCCTATTGCAGGCTGTCCGCGAAGTCTCGCTCTCAGTGACCGAGGGTGAGGTGCTGGCCCTGGTCGGCGCCAACGGCGCCGGAAAGTCCACGCTGTTGCGCACCATCTGCGGAGCGCACCCGGCCGCCCGAGGCATCATCCGTCTCGACGGGTTAGATATCACTGATCTGCCGCCGCATCGTCGGGTCGCCCGCGGCCTTGTCCTGGTACCCGAGGGTCGCAAATT
>JAFAJU010000272.1 GCA_019236035.1 Verrucomicrobiota bacterium
TTTCCGTGACGGCCGCTACATCAGCACAGACGCGACCGCTAACCTGACCGACGCCAAACTTATCGAAAAGATGGTTGCCCGCACGCTGACCGATATGTTTCACAAAGAAACAACGGACATGGGTTCCGTCTTCCTTGATGTGCAAAACTTGAGTGGGAAAGGATTTCGCAATGTCAGTTTCCAGGTTAAGCGCGGCGAGATTCTAGGGGTTGCGGGCCTGATGGGAGCTGGGCGCACAGAGCTGATGGAAGGTGTGTTTGGGGTGACTCGCACCCATGGCGGAAGCATAAAGATTAACGGGAAAGAAGTGTTGATCAAGCAGCCGGCCGATGCCATTCGGAACGGCATGGCGTTGCTGACGGAGGACCGGAAACTGACCGGTTTGTACCTCAACGCCAGCGTTCGTGAGAATATGTTCATCGCGAACATAAATAGATACATGCTAGGACCGTTTGTTAATTTGGGAAGAATCCTGAAGGATTGTGAAAAGATGCGCGGCTTAATGCGCATCAAGACACCTAGCCTGATGGAAATCATCAGGAACCTGTCCGGCGGCAACCAACAGAAGGTATTGATTGCGCGCTGGTTATTGACCGAGCCGGACCTCTTGATACTGGACGAGCCAACGCGTGGGATCGATGTGGGCGCCAAATCGGAGATCTATCGGCTGATGACGGAATTTGTTCGCTCCGGCAAGGCGATCATCATGATCTCCTCGGAATTGCCGGAAGTCCTGGGGATGAGCGATCGAATCATGGTGATGCACACCGGCGACAAGACCGGTGAGCTTTCGCGGGCGGAAGCAACACAGGAAAAGATCCTGCAAATGGCAACAGGGATGAGTTTGGCTGCATAGAAAGGAGCATCGTGGCAAATCCAGCAGTTACTACCGCAAATAAGGTTAGAAGTGAGCAACCGGGTGGGCACGTGCTCGCGAGCATCTTCAGCAAATATGGGATCTTCCTGATTTTTGCTGTCATGGTTGTGGCGGCCTCGCTACTGTCCCCGGCGTTCCTGAGCACTACCAACTTGATCAATGTGGTGCGACAGATGTCCGTCGTTGGCCTGATCGCGCTGGGTGTTACCGGGGTTATCGTAAGTGGCGGTATAGATCTTTCGTCGGGCTCCGTGGTTGGCTTGACGGCAGTCGTTGCAGCCAGCTTGGCTCAGGACCCCGATTACGCAACCCCCTTCTATCCGGGTGTGCACGTTCCCTTAATAGTCGCGGTGCTAGCTGCTTGCGCGGTGGGCGCCTTGGTGGGTTTAGTCAACGGCAGCCTCGTAGCTAAAACCCGCATTCCGCCGTTCATCGCTACTTTGGGCACCTTTACGGCGATTCGCGGCCTGGCTTTGCTCTACACAGGGGGGCGTCCAATTTCGGATCTGACGGATGCGTACAACTTCATCGGGCAGGGGGATGTGTTGGGAATTCCGGTTCCCATTATCATTCTGGTGATCATGGCGGTTGTCACCCACATCCTGTATGCCCATACCAAATTTGGGAAATACATTTACGCCATTGGTGGCAACGAACAGGCGGCGCGGGTTTCGGGCATCGATGCATCCAGGTTTAAGATGCTTATTTACGTGTATGCCGGCTTCCTGGCGGGACTGGCCGGGTTGGTTGTTTCGTCCCGGATTGGTTCGGGGCAACCCGGCCTTGGCGTCGGCTACGAACTTGATGCTATCGCAGCTGCGGTCATCGGGGGCACTTCCCTTTCGGCCGGTGGAATCGGGACCGTTGCAGGAACGATCGTGGGGGCGCTCATCATCGGTGTACTCAACAATATTCTCGATTTGACGAATGTGTCGGCCTATTGGCAGCAGATTATCAAGGGTTGCATCATTGTTGGTGCAGTCATTCTCGACCAACTCAAGCAGCGCGGTAGGAGGTAATAATTACCTTTTTCAAGGTAGCAACGTTGTTCGGTGCAAGCTAGTTGCGATGGAGGCTGGTGAGCGACCTAACGAGGCAGCGCACTGCTTCACCGATCGGGGGAACGCCAGGCAGAGCGGGATCTACCTCGAATGAATGTTAACTCAGGAATGAATATGACTAGCACGACAGACTATCAAGAGCTGGAAGCACTAGCTCGAAAAGGAAGGTGGCTCGCAATCAGCACCGTTGCCGGCAGCGGTGCCGGACACGTGGGCGGGCCATTCTCTGCGATGGACATCATGGTAGCGCTTTACTTTCGGGTCATGAAGGTGAGGCCGGAAGAGCCGAAGTGGCCGGAACGTGATCGGTTTATTCTTTCCAAAGGGCATTCTTCTATTGGCCAATATGTGGTGATGGCCCTGCGAGGTTTTCTGCCGGTCGAAGAGCTCAAAACTTTCGATAAAGGCGGGTCGCGGCTACAGGGGCATCCGGACGTGACGAAGCTTCCTGGGCTGGAGACATCGACCGGGTCGCTTGGGCAAGGGTTGTCAGTTGGGCTTGGATTCGCCTTGGGCGCCCGGATGCGAGGGCAGAAATTTCACACCTTTGTGATGATGGGCGACGGGGAACTACAGGAGGGAATGATCTGGGAAGCGTTGCATATCGCTCCCAGATACAAGTTGGGCAATCTTACTGCTATTCTGGATTGGAACGGCTTGCAGCAGTTCGGTTGGGTGCTGGCCATTAACGAACAGCATCGCGGCGACCGTCGAGACCCGTGGTCGGGCATCGATTTGCGAGGGACCTTTGAGAAGCTAGGGTGGCGTTGCCTCGAAATCAACGGGCACGACTTCTCGCAGATTGTGCCCGCGTTAGAAAGCGCGAAGGCGTCGGGAGATTCCGATCAACCGACGATGATCATCGCCCACACAATCAAAGGCAAGGGAGTGCATTTCACAGAGGGCAAACATGAATGGCATTCCAAGGTCGCGACCAAAGAGGAGCTTAAGATAGTCGCTGCGCAACTCGGTATTGTGGAGGCAGGAGTATGAAGGCGTTACGAGACGTTTTTGGCGATACGCTGGTTTCGCTGGGGTCAACCAATCCGGACGTGGTCGTCCTGGATGCAGATTTGGCAAATTCGACCAAGGCAGATAAGTTCGCGATGGCGTATCCGGCCAGATTTCTCCAGATGGGAATCGCGGAGCAAAACTGTGTGGGCGTTGCGGTCGGTCTAGCCTCGCTTGGTTTTGTGCCTTGGCTTTCGTCGTTCACCGTCTTCTTTACACATCGGGCCATAGATCCGATCCGCATGTTAGTGGCCCAAACGCAGGCGAATGTGAAGATCGGTGCGGCGTATGCCGGACTGATGACGGGCCTTACGGGTAAGACGCACCAGGACGTTCAGGATTTGGCGATCATGCGAGCGATGCCTGACATGACGGTGCTTGCTCCGGCGGACGCGATCGAAGGTGAAGCGATCATTCGCTGGGCCACTGAATATGAGGGGCCGGTTTTCGTGCGGCTAGCGCGAGATGCGAGTGCAGACGTTTTTGATCAGGAGTACCGATTTGTGCCCGGGAGAACAATTTCACTCAAAGAAGGCGGGGACGTCTTGCTGATTTCGACCGGTCCGCAAAGCGTCCGCTGTCTGCAAGCCGCCGAATTGCTCCAGGGGCAAGGGATTTCTGCGGGGGTTCTTCATGTGCCGTCGATTAAGCCGGTGAACAAAGAAGAGATTGTGAAGGCAGCCGAGAAGGTCAAGTTGGTGGTAACGGTGGAAGAGCATTCGATCTACGGGGGACTGGGCGGCTTGGTTGCGGAAATCCTGTCCGAAGCGTCGCCCCGGCGGGTTATCCGTTTTGGGATCGAAGATCGTTGGGGTGAATCGGCGCCAAACGACTATCTGCTCGACGCGTTCAGGATGTCCCCCGCGCGGCTAGGCGAGCGAATTCAGAAGTTAGTTGCGTAGTTTGCAGTGACTAGCCTGCATCGCTCACAAATCTTCAGAGATTTGTGAGCGATGCAGGCTCAAGCAGCAGAACCTTCCGGCTACGCCGGACAATTCCGCTGCTTTTTGGGAAGAGGAATTTAAAATCAGTTTGTTTGGAACCATTAATTTGAAAAACGGACTCTTAAGCAGACGCCCAGCGTATGTTTAAGAGCTTTCTAACCCGCAATGAGCTCGTCGATTCTCCCACCGCGTGATTTTGCGGGCTAGAACAACGGGCGATTTAACGCACTGATGTCACCAAGTCTCACCGATTTCCGACGGCTTGCCGGTGAACTCGAAGGGGCGCTTTATTTCGATGCCACGATGCGGACGCTTTATGCGACCGACGCGTCCGTTTATCGCGAGATGCCGCAGGCTGTCGCACTGCCCAAGAACGAGGGCGACATCTGCAAACTCG
>JAFAJU010000338.1 GCA_019236035.1 Verrucomicrobiota bacterium
AGCCAGTAAGACAAGGCGTTAAAGAACGGAAAAGCCATGTCCGGCGCCCCGATTTTGAGAGGGATCAAGAAGTTTCCGAAAACCCCGATCAACAACGGCATGATGACCAGAAAAACCATGACGGTTGCATGCATCGTCACCAGCCCATTGTAGCCACCGGGCTGAAACGCTCCCGCCGAAGTCACCAGCCAGCTCGGCAGCAAAGTTCCAATCAAGGGAACCGGAGCACCCGGGAAAGCCAACTGAAACCTGACGCCCATGGCCAGCGAACCTCCCACCAGCAAAAAGAACAAGCTCGTAAACAGGTACTGCAGCGCAATCGTTTTATGGTCTTCCGACCAGATATATTTCCGGAAGAAACTCAACTCCGGATGGTGAGCATGCGACGCGTGCGCCTCTCCGGGTACGGTGTGAGCAATTGTTTCTGCCATAACGATTTCCTACAACTATTTGCTTTGCGCGGGGGGCGTGCCCGCAGTCGCATTGGTGGCAGCAGCCACTTTCTCCTGGTACCATTTGTCGAATTCCGCCTGAGACACAACCGCGATGTCCGCCTTCATATTATAATGCCCCGATCCGCATAGTTGGCTGCAAGCCAACTGGTAGCTTCCGGTTTTTGTCGGAATAAACCAGACCCAATCGATCGTCCGGCCCGGAACTGCATCCTGGTAGATTCGGAACTGCGGAATATAAAAACCGTGAATAACGTCCTTCGAATTGAGACGAATCCGGACTGCTTTATTCACCGCGAGTTCAAGCACCCCGGATTGAAAGTCTTCCTTGGTCGCCGGATCGGTCCGATCATTTCCGAAGATATTGTCGGTGCTGATCAGCTTCACATCTGATCGGCCTAGCTTGCCGGTCGGCCCCGGATATTGAAAGGTGAATCCGAACTGGTAAGCGGTCACCGCTATTTCCATGGTATCGGGCGGCGGTTCCGTGTGGATGACGTCCCACCAAAGGTGATTGCTGTAGCCCCAAAGCCCGATAAAGATCGCTGTCGGGATTGCCGTCCAAACCAATTCCAGGCGATTATCGCCGTGACTGTAGGTCGCTCGCACGCCTCTTCTCGCTCGATACCTGACCAGGAAATAAATGTAGACAACCTGCGTCAGGATAAATACGCCGCCGGTGAGGTAGTAAATGAAATAGGTGAGCTGATCGATCTCTACCCCACTCTTACTCGCAGCGTCAGGCATCCACCAAAGGCCCGAAGTGCGTGCCGCCCCATAGGCGGACGCGCCCAGCGCCAGAAACAGGGTAACGAGCGCAGCTATGAAACTCTTCTTGTTGGACACGAACTGGCTCATATACGGCTCGTTGGAAGCATACTTAGGGAACAGGCTCTTGTCATCGGACTTTACTTGGGCGCGTTGGCCGGCGGCTGGCTTTGCGGCGAGGGTTGTTGGCCGGCCGGCGGCTGACTTTGTGGCGAGGGTTGTTGGCCAGCCGGCGCCGAAGCTCCAGGTTTCTGCTGAGCACCACCTCCGGCAGTCAGATTCTTTGGCGGAATCTTCTGTATCTGCGGCCAGGTCCACTGCTCTTTCTGATCCTTAAACTGGTCGCGCATCTGTTTGACCATGTCGGCCGTGATGGGGGGTGCGTTGTTTCCCCAATCGGATCGAACATAGGTCAAAATTGCGGCAAGCTGCTGATCGGTGTACTGACCCTCCCAGGCTTGCATGGAATTGTTAAAAGGTTTCCCTTTGATCTCGACCGGTCCCTGCAGGCCTTTGAGCACGATGGCAATGAGCTGATTTGTCGCCTCCCCTACTTCCACCTCGGAGCCGGCGAGAGGCGGATATTGCCCGGGCACACCCTCGCCATTGGCCTGATGGCAAGTAATGCAATTGGCCGAAAAAAGCGCTTTCCCGACCACTTTCGGATCTGGAGGTACCCTCGTACCGCCTCCCTGCGCACCGTACTTCGGCTCATGATCAAACACGTCTGCCCTGAACCCGCCGCTGAATGAAAACAAATAGGCGCCGGCCCAGAACACCCCAATACCAATCAAGCCAAACAACCACAAAGGGATCGGTGCTGAATTCACCTCGGGCTCGGAAAATTCCCGGTTTGGTCCGGCATGTCGTTCAGCCGAGTCATCACCCGCCGGGAAGCTCCGAAATTCCTCGGACTCCGGAGTGACCTCATCAACCTGATGTTCGTGCTCGGAGCTCATTCTGTTGCCTCGGGAGCTTCCGGCAAGGGGTAGTTCTTTTTCAATGAAAGGAGATAATCCACAAGCGCTTTTCCTTCCGCTGTCGGCACCACCTCATAACCGGGAGGGGGCGCATCTTTCCCTTCCAGCTTGACCGCGTCAGCGGATGGCTGGCCCTGGATTGCCCGCGTCTCAAATAGCCAATGGTAAGCCGGCATAACTGACTCCGGGCTCACAGCTGGAGGATTATAGAGGAGACGGTAAAACCATTGCGGATCGGTCTGCCGGTCACCCACATTGGTCAGGTCCGCCCCAAGCCTGGACGTGCCGAGAAAAACCTGTCGATCAAACATGTAATCCCTTGCTACCGTGCGCCGTTTACCCCATTTGCGATCAATGTCGCTCCCGGCGTTCTTGTCGCGGACAAACTGGCTATGACAATAGAAACAGCCGTTTGCAGCATAGACGCGGGCTCCCTGATCGGCCGTGCCAGGATTGCCAGGGGGCGCCAAGGCGCCAGTCGCCTCGTCCTTGGTTCGTTGCAGACCGGCAAACGTGATATACGGGTAGGCTGCAAACGCGAGCCAGGATACCCCGAACAGCAAAAAGACGCCGAAAAAAAGTCCAGTCAGTTTGTTCACGCGACGCTTACCTCTGAGCCGATTTTATTCGTAGCCTCGGCTGACGATTCGACTGCGGCAGCTCGATATTTCACTGGGGCCGATATCAGGAAAATCAAGGCGAATGCGGCAGCGAAAATGAGATTGGCAACCACCAGCAGAAGCACCGCGACGTTTTGGACCATTAGAAACGGCTGAATCAGATCGCTCACCGCGACCATCGGTATCTGTGGATCCTGCAAGGCGAAGCCTTGAATCGACCCGCCGATTGTCAGGTCAAAAAATAATAATCCGATGCCAACTACGCAGAACCAGAAGTGAGCCATCACCATTGCTTGGGAAAGCCATTGCCTGCCTACGAGCCTGGGCACAATGTAATAATAGGCTCCGAACAAGATCATGCTGTAGAAGCCGAAAAGGCCAAGCTGGTTATGGCCAACAGTAATCAACGTGAACTGCGTGATCTGGCCGATCGACCGAAACGAAATCAGGCTCCCCTCAACAGCGTAGGCTGTGTAAGCCATGGAGCCGATCACGATAAAGCGGACCACCGGGTTCCACCTCAATTCCTCGAAACTCCCCTTTATCGTGAGGTGATAATTCGCTGCGACGGCCAGCACCGGAAGCAACATTAACACCTTCGCCACAATACTTGCCGTGATCATCCAGGCCGGAAGCGGTCCGCCCATCAACTGCGTCATTCCCGTCCACCCGCCGAAAAGCGCCAGGGACCAAAAACCAAACAGCGCCAGTTTGTAGCTATAAACCGGGCGCTGGACTAGTTTCGGTATCAAATAGTACGCGATGCCCAAAGCAATCGGGGTCAGCCACAGATCTAGAAGACTGCCAATGTACCACCAATTGATGGCAGGTTGCGCCGGACCGGGTGCACCTGCAAAGGTCAGTAGAATATTCGCGGTGGCGTAGATCCACGAAAACCACAAGAACGCACCCAGAATATACCATTGCGAGATGTAAGTGGGCCCTGGTTTCCTGTTCCAGAACATCGTGATCGCCCACAACCCGACCATCAGCAACCCGAGGAACAATATAAAGGCCGCGTAGGACGGCAACTCCAACAGCTGAAAGCCTGCCGTGGCTCCGGCCAAAATCGACAGGACTCCAATTGCGAGCCCGATGTTCCAGGTCACACCCGCGAGAATGGGAAACAAGGAACTGCGTAACGGCACATGGCAAAAACGCGCCAGCAGCCAGATGCCGGCGCCTATACCAGCGCAGGCAGCCCATCCGTAGACAAAGCAGTTCATAAAAACAGGGTAGGAGCGGCCAAAACTCAACCAGGCGACACCCGGGAACGCCCACCATGCCGTCGGCTTGTGCATTTGAGAAGACGCTAAGAGCCAGAATGCCGAGGCGACGATCAACCAGAAGACGCCCGACGCGAAAAAAATCAAGACCGGAACCCTGATGGACCGATCGACGACGGATAGCTCGCCCCGTTCCGTTGCCGGCCCAGCTTGGATCTCTCGCTCGGAGATAGCAGCTTGTTTCATCATTTTACGCGTCTCGAAAGATTAGTCATGTAGTGGGGCGATCGCGCCTCTTGCGTCGCACCGGCCATCGACAACGAAGCCGCCTGGAGGGGCGTTGCTTGCAACGCCTTTGGCCGACAGGCCGAAAGGTCGCCCGAGCCCCTTGCGAAACAACCGCCATGTACAACGACCCGCCAAGGAGCTGCAAGCAGCTCCCCTCCAGACCCCCTCCGGCACGGCCAACCCGCACTCATTGGCCACCCCCGGGTCGCTGATTGTTCGGTGATGGAGCCGGAGTCGCGGGCGGTGGCGCCGCGGGAGGATTAACCGGCCCGGCCGCATGCGGCTTGTTTGCCTGTAGTTCAGCTAAAACCAGATCCATCGCTCGATTGATTGGAATACCGACTACCCCCTTAGTTTTGTCTACCCAGTGATACTGCGTCAGTATCCGCTGATTTTCTGCATTCAGGTCCGCGAGGTTTTTCAAACGCACCTGCGCAGTCTGTTCGTCCACGGTCGGAATGCTTGCGCGTTGCAAAACCAGAAAACCAGCCAGGCCGACAAACAACAAGGTCATCACCAGGCCCGTAACGATCATCGGTATCGAAGTTCTGCTCTTCTGTTTATCATCAGCCATGGCGTTAATTGCTCAGTTTCAATGATTCGAGCAGCCGTGGATCCCTGGACGGAAAAAGAGAGACACCGCCAAGGCGCCGGACAAAAATGAATGCCAAGGGACAACCGATCGCCAGAAGGGATAGCAAGTCGAGTATGCTCAATTCAAACCCTCGCGGGTGCACGAATGGCATAATGGTCACGTAGGTATCCAGAATGTGCATTCCGAGTATCCAAAAGGAGATTGCAGCAAGGAGTTTTGCGTTCCTTTTTGTGTATTGGAACAAAAGATAAAAGAACGGGATAAAAAACCGGCCTATGACCAGGAAGGTGTTCAGGACGTTCCACGACTCAATGTTTCGCCGCAGGAACCACTCTGTTTCCTCCGGAATGTTCGCGTACCAGATCAGCATGTACTGGGAAAAGCCGATGTACCCCCAGAATATCGAGAACGTGAGCAGCAGCTTACCCATGATGTGATAATGCTCTTCGTTTACAAAACGCAGGTAGCCTGCATGCTTGAGCGCTATTACGACCAGAATAATCAGGGCCATGCCGGCCCCGGCCGCCCCGGCGAAAATGTAAACACCCCACATCGTCGAAGCCCACCGATAGTCTGGCGATGAGAACCAATCGAAGGCTATGAAGGTCGTGCAGGCCGCAAAGAGGAGAATCCCCGGAAAAGAAAAGCCACGCATCTGAATCGACCACTTGGGGTCACCATCGCTGTCTTGCCGGATCGACGTGCGCCGAAAATAAAGGGCCGCGAAACCGAAGAACGCGAAATAAAGAATGGCCCGGATCCAGAAAAAAGGAACGACCAGCGATCCGAAATGCAACTCGAAGTAGCCAATCTTGTCTCTCAAGTGCGGGTCAAGCACCGGACTATCCTTCGCGGTGATCCAATCCCAGATATCGCGGCGCACAAAAAACAGGGGGAGAAAGAACAGGAGCATCCACGGAAGGAGACTCGCCAGATTCTCCATCTGGCGCCGGACAACGATCCCCCAACCTGAATCGGTCGCATGGTGCACAATGATCCAAAAGAAGCAGCCAATTAGAATCGTGAAGAAATAGAGGAACGCGAACAGCCATGAGAATGCGAATTGCCTCCGAAGGTCGCTGCCGCCAGGAGCTGCGAAACCGACGATCAGCGTGACCAACAGCGAAAACGCACCAATTCCCAACAGTGCCGACAAAACCCGGTTAATCTTTCGGCTCTCAAATATTTCCGGCTTTGGAACGGTTAAGTGGCTGTGGCTCATTGATCTATCGCGCCTGCTTTGGTTGCGTTTGTGGTTCTGGCGAGGAACCCGGGGGTTTTTGTTCAGGCATATTTTGCTGTTTACCCTCGTTTTCGAGCGCGCCTCGCTGATCCGGAGGAACATCCTCTATGCGGGCGTTCTGGCTTTTCTGCAAAACGCGAATGTAAGCGATAATAGCCCACCGATCCTTCACCGTGACTTTATCAGCATAAGCCATCATGGTGTTGAATCCGTGGGTGATCGTGTTGAAAATCTGGCCGTCTGCCATCTGGCGATACTTATCCTGGTGATAGTTCGCAATCCCGAGCAGGCCATATTTTGACGTGATCCCATTGCCCTGGCCGGTCGCGCCGTGACAAACTGCGCAGTTGATCGTGAATTCTTTCTGACCTCTCCGGAGTAACTCGGTTGTCACCGGTAACGGAAGGCCGGTACCCCACTGGTCTCCCATCTTACCAGTGTTGAAATAGTCGGTTCCGGCAGAAAATTCTCCCAGCGGCGAATTAATATCATCTTTCGGGACCTCCGAATTCTGAAATGGATGGCCCGGAATGTCGTACCCCATCGGAATCGTTCCATCGACCGGGGGACGTGCCGCGCGGCCATCTGCAAAAAACGAACTAGGCTTCTGAAATCTGAACTTACTCTGGCGCTTCATGTCGCCGAAGAACTCGATCGCAGTCACCTGACGGCGTTGTCCCTGGAAACCCAGCAACGCGATCGTGACGATCGTCAACAAGATGCAAGCGATCAGAAAGTTCTTAATCATTCGCGTAAAGCACCGTCACTTCTCTACCGCCGATATCTTCAAGAAAACCTCGAGTCTCGGTTTCCGAAAACTTCGGATCCCCGGATTCTATGACCAGGAAGAACGCGTCGTTTGTTACCCGGCTAAATGCTGCATAATCAAAAAGCGGGTGATGCATTCGGGGCAATCGATTCAAAATGAAAACACCGAAAAACGCGGTGAAAGCCGAGATCAAGATGGTCAGCTCAAACATGATTGGGAAGAAAGGCGGAACGGTGAAAAAATTCACCGGCTTGCCGTGTACGATCAACGGGAAGAGAAAAGACGAGGGAATGTATTCAAGCAAAACCGCTGTGGTAAATCCGAGGAATCCCCCGCAAAAGATGATGTATCCCAGTGGTGACTTCCCAAGACCCATAGCCTTGTTCATGCCATGGATCGGAAACGGTGAATGCACATCCCAGAATTTGAAACCCGCGTCGCGTACTTTTTCTGCAGCCTCGTAAAGTGTGGTCGCGCTAGCGAACTCCGCGATGACTCCGAAGGCAGGTTTTCTGGTAGCAGCAGCAGCGCTCATGCGTGGGCCTCCTTAACGGATTCTTCCCCTCCTACGGCGGGCGGATGATAGTGAGGATCGGCTTCAGGCAGCACACTTTTAACCTCGGACATCGCAACCATCGGGAGGTAGCGGATAAACAGCAAAAACAGCGTTGTGAAGATTCCAACCGTGCCAATAAAAGTGAACACATCAACCCAAGTGGGATAATACATGCGCCATGAGGACGGGAGAAAATCCCGATGCAACGAGATTACAAATATCACGAAGCGCTCGAACCACATGCCCGCATTGGCGCACATTGAAACGAAGAAGACCATCGCCCAGTTCCTGCGGAAAGCGCGAACCCACATCAGCTGCGGCATGACGACGTTGCAGGTGAACATGGTCCAGGAAGCCCACCAGTAGGGACCAAAATAGCGGTTTAAAAACGCAAAGCGTTCGAACGGATTCGCCCCATAGAAGGCCACAAAAAACTCCATGCTGTAGGCATACCCCACGATCGAGCCGGTAAAGAGCAGCAGCTTGCACATGACGTCGATGTGATCCCAGGTGAAAACATCGTGGAGCTTGTAGAGGGATCGGGCGGGAAGCATCAACGTCAGCACCATCGCAAACCCGCCAAAAATTGCGCCGGCGACAAAATAGGGAGGAAAAATCGTCGTGTGCCAACCAGGCAGCACCGACGTAGCGAAGTCGAACGACACGGTCGAGTGCACCGACAAAACCAGCGGAGTGGAGAGACCAGCCAGCACAAGGTACGCCATTTCATAATGGCGCCACTGCCTGTTGCCGCCGCGCCACCCGAACGAGAGCACCCAGTAAACGGCGCGAGAAAATTTCCCTTTTGCCCGGTCCCGCATCGTCGCCAGATCCGGCACTAACCCGAGATACCAGAACAACACGGAAACCGTGAAATAAGTGGAAACCGCAAAGACGTCCCACATGAGCGGACTGCGAAAATTGGGCCAAATCCAATTCGGGTTCGGAACCGGAGCCATAAACCAGACCATCCAGATCCGGCCCACGTGAATCGCGGGAAAGATTCCCGCGCAAATTACCGCAAATAACGTCATGGCCTCCGCCGCGCGGTTGATGGAGGTACGCCATTTCTGGCGACAAAGGTGCAAGATTGCGGAGATCAGCGTTCCGGCGTGTCCGATACCGATCCAGAAGACGAAGTTCGTAATATCCCAGGCCCA
>JAFAJU010000461.1 GCA_019236035.1 Verrucomicrobiota bacterium
TTGGCGTTCTCCCATGAAGATCGCTCGATAAGCTCGCAACATATAGACCGCTGATATCACCACTCCCCACAGTGCGATCGTGCCGACAACCTGGAATTCGTTAAAGCCTGCCCCCGGCGTGGAATTTTTAAACGCGCCGAAGAAAACCAGAAGCTCCGAGGCGAAATTCGCAAACCCGGGGAGTCCAATCGAGGCGAAGGTCGCCATTCCGAAGACAAAGCTAAGAGTTGGCATATTTGTTGCCAAGCCGCCCAAATCAAGATAATTGAGCGTGCCCGTTTGTTTTCGGAGTTCGCCGGACAAGGCGAAAAGCGCCGCGATCGACAGGCCGTGAGCAAACATCAGAAGAGCTGCGCCGTTGAGCCCGATGACGTTGTAGCTCGCAATGCCGAGAAATATGTAGCCCATATGCATTACACTCGAATAAGCGAGGGTGAGATCGAGCTGCTTCTGGGCAATGGTGGCGAGTCCGACGTACAGGATGTTGCCGGCCAGGAGGATCAAGAGCAGCCAGGCCCAATGCCGCGCCGCATCCGGCATCAGTGGCAGAGCCACCCTGAGGAGCCCGTAAAGCCCGAATTTCTTCAAGACGCCCGCGTGAAGCATCGTGACCGGGACCGGCGCAGATGCGTAGGCCTGGGGTGCCCAGGTGTGAAACGGAAAGAGCGACACCAGGGTCCCGAATCCTAACAGTAACAGGAGATAGACAGATCTGGATCCCGGACCGGAAAAAGCCCCGGTTGCGGCGAGCTCTTGGAGTTTCACGATGTCGAACGTCCGATGGTCGGGGGAGGGCAACAGATAGAGGCCAATCAGACCAACCAGGAGAACAATACTGCCGATGGATAGATAGATAGTGATCTTCCAGGCCGCGCTCTGACGATTGCCCGAACCCCAAATCCCAATCATGAGGAAGGTCGGAATCAGCGCCAATTCGTGAAAGGCATAAAAGAAGAATAGATCGAGAGAAGCAAACGCTCCGGCGGCACCCGCAGCGATGAAGAGGATACAGGCGTAATAGCGGTTTTCTCCCTCCTCCACCTTCGGTGCGAGCCAGACGGAAGCGAGTGCGACAATCGAGGTCAGGAGCAACATTGTGGCACTCAGCCCGTCCACACCAACCGAAAACTTTAAGTCCCAGTCGGTCACAAGCGGCAGAAAGCTCCGGAATTGGTAGCCGCTGATAGCACGGTCGTATCCTAGAAACACGAGTGAGGCGGAGACGAGCGCGATCACGGCGGCAATTACAGCCGTCCTACGCGCTGGGAGACCGAGCAGAATCACTACTCCGGCCACGATCGGCGATAGATAGATAAGATGAACCAGGAAACTCATTTTGTACCGAACAGGATGAAGTAAAGCAGCAAGACTACCCCAGCTCCGAACAGAAAGGCGTACGCCTGCAGGTTACCAATCTGAAGGAAACGTAGGGCAAAGCCGGAGCCCCACGTAAGTCCGCCGATACCGCGGACGAGTGTACCATCAATCACCCAGCGGTCGACAAAGCCCGAAACGGTGGCGAGTAAATCCTGGGTCCATTTTATGAGACCGCCGTAGATCTCATCGAAATAGAACTTATGTTCGAACAGCGGAATATCGATGGAGTCCTTGGCTTTTTCTTTGTAGAGGGAGTAACCGGACGCCGCGCCGGCCGCAAAAGCAAGCAGCGAGACGGCGATCGCGCCGATGGACGACCCCTCGTGTTCCGGCACTTTGATAAAAGCCGAAGCGATGAATGGAAATCCGGCGATACAGGAGGAGATCGAGAGCAGTATCAGCGGGATGGTCATCACCCTGGGCGATTCATGGGCGTGGGCGGCCCGGTCCGACCGAGGTTCTCCCAGGAACGCCACGACGAAGAGCCTGGACATGTAAAAAGCGGTCAGGAATGTGACCGCCGCAATGGCAAGAAACGCGGAAATATTCTTGTCCGAAAATGCCAGGATTTCGTCCTTGCTCCAAAACCCGGAGAAAGGCGGACAAGCAATCAGGGCTAGAGTTCCGATGAGAAAAGTCCAGAAGGTCACCGGCATTTTCTTCTGCAGGCCACCCATCTGCCAGATGTTTTGCTCGTTGTGCAAGCTGTGGATCACGGAGCCTGCACCGAGGAACAAAAGCGCTTTAAACGAGGCGTGGGTGAAAAGATGGAACATGCCTGCCTGCGGGACCCCGAGACCGACGGCCGCGATCATCAGGCCGAGCTGGGAGAGTGTCGAGTAGGCCAGGACTCGCTTAATGTCGTCCTGTTGGGTCGCCATCAGCGCAGCGAGCAGAGAAGTTAGCAAACCGATCCAAAGGACGATACCGAGTGCTGTTGGAGAAGGTTGGAATAGAAAGAAGGTGCGGGCCAGCATGAAGACGCCGGCGGCGACCATCGTAGCCGCATGGATCAATGCTGAGACCGGAGTTGGGCCCTCCATTGCGTCGGGCAACCAGACGTGCAGAGGAAACTGGGCCGATTTTCCAATCGCACCGCAGAAAATCAGCAAGGCGGTGGCGGTCAGGAATCCGGGACTCAACCCGAGGGTCGACCAGCGCCCACTCAGTTCCTCGAATGTCACTGTTCCGGAAGCTGACCAGGCCAAAAGGATGCCGAGCATGAAACCGAAGTCACCTAGGCGGTTGGCAAGAAAAGCCTTATTCGCGGCGGCGGGAGGGGCGGAACGATCGAACCAATGACCAATCAAAAGGTAGGAGCTGAATCCGACCAACTCCCAGGACATGAACATCATGATGAAGTTGTTCGCGAGGACAATCCCGAGCATCGAGAACATGAACAGGGAAAGGCCACAGAAATACCGAGATCGGCCCCGGTCATCGCTCATGTATCCGATCGAATAAATATGAATCAGCAGGCCGACTCCGGTCACGACCAGGAGCATCAGTTTGGTTAAGTCATTGATGAGATAACCGATCTTTACCTGGAAGGTGCCGAGGTCAATCCAGTTGAAGCTCCCGGTTCCGTCCGGACCGAAAAAAACCGCCAAACTGAAAACGAAAGAGATAGCGACTGCACCAACAGAAATATAGGAGCTGAGCTTCTTGAATTTCTCGGTAATCAGGGCGATGACAAAGGCAGCGACGAACGGCGCGAAGAGAATAATCCAGGGACTGGGGTTCATTCGTCAGAATTTCAACGTGTTAATGTCCTCGACGTGGGTGGTTTGCCTGGCCCGGAACAGCGCTACGATGATGGCCAGTCCGACGGTAACTTCGGCGGCGGCGACGGTGATGATGAAAAACACCAGAACCTGCCCGTTATAGTCCGGCAGGCCGTCGTGCACGTTATATCTTGAGAATCCAATCAGCGAAAGGTTGGCGGCGTTAAGCATGAGCTCCAGCGCCATGAAAATAATAATGACGTTCCGGCGAAGAAGGACTCCGGCGAATCCAATGGCGAACAACAGGCCACTGGCAATCAGATAGTCATTGAGGGTAACCATCGGTTATTTCAGCACTCGTTTGCTTAGTATTACCACGCCGATCGACGCCACCAGGATCAGTGTTCCCACCACCTGAAGCGGAATATTGTATTGCTGGAACAGGGTCATGCCGACGTGCCAGACATCACCCTTGGGACCCTGCGAAATCGCCGGAAACTTGGCGTTCCCTCCCTCAAAGCCGTAACAAACTTCGGACAGGACCTTGATAAACAATATGATGACTACAAATCCACCACATACCGCCGGAAAATTTACGCGGCGGCGGCTTTCCGCTCGAAGGTCGAGCAGCATGATGATGAACAGGAAAAGTACCATGACGGCGCCGGCGTATACCAGGATCTGGATCACGCCGATAAAATAGGCGTCGAGCGATACATAAAGGGCGGCCAGGGCGAGAAAGGAG
>JAFAJU010000474.1 GCA_019236035.1 Verrucomicrobiota bacterium
GAGCTGCTTGCAGTGGTAGGTAAAGTCCAGCCGGCTCGGGAGCTCCAAGGGATCAGGGAGAATGTGGAGTTATTTGTCGTGGCGATCGTCCTGGCCCTGGGCATCCGCGCCTTTTATTTGCAGCCTTTTAAGATTCCGACAGGGTCAATGCAACCGACCTTGAACGGAGTCATTGGGCATCGGACCGACGCGCCGCCGCCCAATTTTATCATACGCGCGTTCCAATTTGTGACCTTGGGCCGCAGCTATGAGGACGTAGTGTCTCAAGAGGAGAAAGACTCGATTGTTTCGATCTTTCCCGCGAAGATAAAGCAATTCTGGGACGGCTCCGTGATTCAGATGTCTTCAGGCAGGACCTACCAGGTTGGAATCGACCCGAGGGCGTTAGAGTATCAGATGAATGTGAAACCGGGTCAGGCCTTTGCACGGGGAGAACCAATCGTTCGTGGTTATGCTGACCTTGGTGACCAGCTTTTTGTCGACAAAGTCAGCTATAATGTGCTGGGACCGCATCGCGGCGACGTTTTTGTGTTCCGGACGAACGGGATCCGGGGGATTCCCCCGGGACCGGATCTGTCCAGTGAGCACTACATCAAGCGCTTAGCGGGACTACCAGGGGACACCTTAAGGATTGATCAGCCGAAGTTATTTATCAACGGTCAACTAGCGACGGCTTTCCCGTTCGCACGAGTCCAGGCTCAGCAGAACGGCTACACCGGCTATCGTAACTTTCCTGGAAGCACGCTCTATCTGGGCGATCCTGACTCAATCGTCACTATTCCGCAGGGAAACTATTTCGCGCTCGGCGACAATAGCGCGGACAGCCTTGACAGCCGCTACTGGGGTTTCGTTCCCAAAATGAATGTAGTGGGAAGAGGACTGTTCGTTTACTGGCCGTTTTCGAGCCACTGGGGATTGGTCAGGTAGGGCCGAACGTTCAGCGTTCGCCGTTCACCGTTTGGCGTTCTTTTTTCTGGTATTGCCATGTCGCGGCGACTAGAATTACCCACAACATATCATTCCGGTGTTATAATAGTTTCCTTCAGCGATCGATTTTGATCTCCGATTCCGCACCTGCATTCCTAAGTGAACATCGCGCTTGCTGAAACGCCGCCCCCGGGCTGGTCATCGGGAATACTTCCGGCGGCGGGTGTGGTAGCCGGTTATTTGATCCTGATTTTTGCAAACCCTGCCTATCGTTTTTTCCGTGACGGTCTGCGGTGCGTGCAACGTCACGCGCAAATGTGGATTTGGCTTTCGGCTCTGAGTCTCGCCTACACGCTATTTCAGAGTTTGCAGGCTTACCAATTGGGGGAAGCGCAATTCTCGTCGATGAGTTTGCTCTATTGGCCAGGGTTCAAACCTCAAGGTTGGGCGGCGAGCGCGGGGCGCGCCTGGTTGCCGGCGCTGGAGTTGCTCGCCGGTCTATTCAACCAGGCCGTCGTCAGCTATCCAACCTCGGCGTTGGCTGCTCTGCTGTTTCTGCTGAATTGGCGCGGTTATCAGTGGCAGTTTCTCCACGCGGCGAAGAGACGCTTGGGCCGCTGGTGGATCGCCGTCTATCTTGGTTTGCTCGCCTGCGCGCTGGCGGCCTTGTGCAAGCCGATCTTTTCGCTCTCGATCTATTGGCTCAACCAATATTTTGACGGCATTCTATTACTCCGCTGCGGAGCGATCATCGATTGGCTCTCCTTCCAGTTTGAATACTTGTTTGGACTACTAATACAGATTTTTCTTGTGTTGCTCACATTTGTTTGGATTCGAGGACTAAACTCCGAGCCCGGTCGGATTTTTGAGTTTGCCCTAAAACGGGCCGTGTTCGCGGCGAAATGGGCCGGGGTTGTCTTAGTGGCCACACTCCTGTTAATCCATCTGCCATTGTTGATCAGCTACGTCTGGATCGCCCAGCAAACGGATTTCACCATCGCGGTCGTACAGTATGTCGATCAAACGGCTCGACCCCTGATCGCCGTCGCGCTGATTCTGTTTTGTTCGATCCAGATCACTTTGATCCTGCACAACGAGACTCTGCGCGAGGCTGTCCATGAGCACGCGCAACTGGCCCGGGAGCACTGGCCCCGGATTTTCTGGTTTTTGGTTGTGGCCGGCCTCCACTTATTCGCGATCAGCTGGTTGGATGATTTTTTTGAGGACGCGTTTCCCAAGTATTCCCTGCCCAACTTGCTGGCGGCCATCTTGTTTACAGTTGGCAAGGCGTTCCTGGCGGCGTGGTTCCTCGCCAGCTGGGTCTGCTTGTACCGAGCCTCTCTTACGCCAGTGAAAGAGATTCGATTCTGACGCCACCTGGAGGGAGATTTTGCCGGTCGCCGGTAGGGGCGCGCGTCCACGTCGTTGAGACGTGCGACGCCGGTCGCGGGGGAGCGCGGCCCGGAGCGCGGCCCTACCAGGGTTCTAACCCTATGCTACCATATTTCCGGATTTTCGGTTCTACTCACCTGGTCAAAACTTATGGCGAACGATCCTCTCATGGTCTGGAATTTGAGCGGCGAGCGCGTGAACGAGGGTGGTCCCGTGGAGGTGGTCCGAAATTTTACTTACCAGTTTCGGCCTGGATCATTTTATGAACTGTCCGGATCCGAGATCGACGGAAAGGGTTTGATGTTGCGGCTCCTGGGTTTGCTTTTACCGCCGACGTCGGGCGAAATCTTCGTGGATGGGCTACGGGTTAATGACATGGGCATCGATGACCTCAGCGACATCCGAAATCGCAAATATGGCTTTTTGTTTGCTTCTCCATTTTTGTTGCCGGCGTTTACGGTCCTCGAAAATGTCGCCATGCCTCTGTTCAAAATCGCCGGGGTGGAAGCGCCGGAGGCGAAGGGGATTACTGAAGAGATCTTGGAGATGGTGGGAGTGTCAAGAATAGCAACTGCGTCGATTGAAGAATTGAATGGACTGGAGGGAATGTTAGCGGCGCTGGCGAGAGCCTTGGTGCATCACCCTCATGTTTTGATCGCCGAAAACGTTGGATTCGATTTGGACGGACACGAAGCCCAAACGCTTTTGTCGATTCTGCGTGAAAGTGGTCGGCGCCTTGGATTGGCCGTGATTGCCACGATAGCGCCGCAGGTCGACTGGGGGCAGGCTGACGTCTGCCTGGAAATAGGGCCGGGAGGCGTGCAAGAAGTCATCAGGAGGAATCAACGCGGATGAGCGAAGCGAAAGAAATAACGAAGAGGAGTCAGTCAAACCTGGCTTTTGCTTTCATCTCTTTGCCCAAGCAAAAGCGCCAGGATATCACGACATTCTACGCATTCTGTCGCCAGGTGGACGACGCAGCCGATGATCCGGACGTCGCGCTGGCCGAGCGCAGGCATTGGTTGCAGGGATGGCGGCGCTGGCTGCGTCAGGCTGAGCCTGGGGAGCCTGGGTTTGCCTCGGAGTTGAGGCATTTAATCGAAAAGTATCGGATCGATTACCAACTCTTCGAAGAGATTTTACTCGGTGTGGAAATGGACCTGGAACCCGTCAGATTCCGGGACTTTGAGGCGCTGCACCGTTATTGTTACCGCGTCGCGAGCGCGGTTGGGTTAGTCAGCATAGAAATATTCGGATATCGGAATCCGCAATGTAAAGAGTACGCCCAGCGATTAGGGGTTGCGCTGCAGCTCACCAATATAATTCGGGACGTCAATAAGGACCTGCAAAACGGAGGACGGATTTATCTTCCGCTAAACGAGTTGGCGATGTTTGGCTACTCGGAGCAAGCGTTGCGAAACCTGACTTACAACGATTCCTTTGTTCGCTTGATGCAATTTCAGGCGGAGCGAGCACATGCTTTTTTCCGGGAAGCGAAGCGATTGTTGCCTGACGAGGACCGCCGCTCGATGGTCGCGGCAGAAGGAATGGGTGCTATCTACTTTGCGTTGCTGCAGCGTATGGAGAGTGACCGATTCAGGCTGTTCGAGAAGCCCTATCGCCTGAACCGTATTGAGAAGGCGATGACAATGCTGGGTGCAATCGTCGCTAATTCGTTGCGGTAGCCTGCATCGCTCACAAATCTCTAAAGATTTGTGAGCGATGCAGGCTAGCGGAACAGCAGGCGGCAAGCCAGCACGGACGCAATCACGCCGACGAAGTCAGCGAACAGGCCGGTCGGGATGGCGTGCCGGGTCTTTGTGATGCCGACCGAGCCGAAATACACCGCGACGACATAAAAGGTAGTTTCGGCGCTCCCATAAATGGTCGCAGCCATGTAGCTCAGCACATTGTCCGGCCCGAGTTGTTTAACTAAATCGGAGAGGACAGCCGTTGACCCGCTGCCGCTCAGCGGCCGAATCAAAACCATCGGGAGCAGAGACGGCGGGAACTGAATCCAACTCAGGACCGGGTTCAGGAGATTCTGCAGGAGAGCCAATGTCCCGGAATCGCGAAATACCGCGATTGCGACCAGCATTCCGACCAAGTAGGGAATGATCCGAACTGCGATAACGAAGCCTTCCTTTGCACCCTCGATGAATTCCGAATATATGGGTATTCCCCGGCCGGCTGCGTACAGGGGAAAAAAGGTTAAAAGAAACGGAATCGCAAGGGGAGACAGCGCGTTGAAAAACAGGGCCACGGCTTGCAGAAAACCGGGTACCGCGTCACCGCGAAACCAGTACGGAAACGCATTCGGGAAAAAGAGGAAGAGAAAGAACAGCGTAAGGGCAGCCAGAGCCCAAGGACACCAAGGGGCCATGGGTCGGTGGCCGGCACCGGTCTCCGTTGCCTCGGAGACCGGTGTGGCATTTGTGACAGTTGACAAGCCGGTTTGCCTTTCCCAGCGGAACGGGCCGAGGCGTTGCAAGAGCTTTACGGTCGCGATTGCGGAAAGAGTTGCAAAGAATGTGGCGATGAGTGTCGATCCGACGATGCTCGTCGGATTTTTCGAGCCGTTGATGGCAAGGATATTAATAGCCGTCGCCGGGATCAATTGAATGGAGCTGGTGTTGATCGCCAAGAACGTACACATGGCATTGGTCGCGACGCCCTGCTTTGTGTTCAGCTCATTTAACTGAGTCATAGCCCGGAGTCCAAGGGGCGTGGCCGCATTGCTAACGCCTAGCATGTTGGCCGCCATGTTCATAACGATAGACCCCATCGCGGGATGTTCCGGTGGCACATCCGAAAAAAGCCGGATCAAAATCGGCCGGATGAATCGGGCAAGTTGCTGGACCAACCCGGCCTTTTCCGCGAGTCGCATCATACCCAGCCAAAGAGTCATGGCACCAGATAAAGGCAACGCGACGTCCATGACCGCAGACCTTGCCGCGTTGAGTGCACCCTGGTTGACAGCACTAAACTGGCCGGTGATGCCGGCTACCAGAACTCCGATCAGCAAAAGGCCGAGCCAGATCAGATTCAGCATCTGTCGATCGTATTCGGAGTTCTTCTCAAAATCCAGCCGTAGGCGAAGCGTCCCGCTTTGCACTCTTTCGGACCGGGCAAACCGGGACGGTTCGCATACAAGGTCCCTTGTACGTTCGCCGGAATTCTGCGATCTCTATCTTTAGCTATGAAACTAAGCGGCAAAAAAGCCTTAGTCACTGGTAGTAACCAGGGAATTGGCCAGGCGATCGCATTGCGGCTGGCAGAAGAAGGGGCTGACGTAGTTATTGATTACGTCACCCATCCGGAGACCGCGGCAGAAACTGTCCAAGGCGTGCTGAAGCTTGGTCGCCGAGCCGTCGCAATAAAAGGTGACCTCAGTAAAGTGGCTGACACCCAGCGCATGGTCCACGAATCCGTTCAGGCGCTCGGCGGGCTGGACATTTTAGTGAACAATGCCGGGGTCGAGAAGAGAGCTCCCTGTTGGGAGGTCACTGAGGCGGACTTTGACCTTGTGCTTGACATCAACCTGAAGGGCGCATTCTTTGCGACCCAGGCATTTGTCCAGCATCGCATGGAAGTCAAACAGCCAGGGAAAGTCATTAATTTGAGTTCGGTACACGAGGATCTCCCATTCCCGCACTTCACCTCCTATTGCGCAAGCAAGGGTGGCATGAAAATGATGATGCGAAATCTCGCAATTGAGTTGGCCCCGTTCGGCATCACCGTCAACAATATCGCGCCGGGTGCGATCGAAACCCCGATCAACACTCAACTCTTAAATGATCCTGCGAAGCTGAAGGCGCTCCTGGAGAACATTCCTCTGGCCAGACTTGGCCAAACTGCCGACGTCGCGGGGGTCGCCGCGTTTCTGGCCTCTGCAGACGCAGATTATATTACCGGTGCGACGATCGTCGTCGACGGCGGACTGACCTGGAACTACAGCGAGCAATAGTAAACGTATGCAAATCGGCATAGTCGGTCTCGGGCGAATGGGTGCAAATATGGCGCGCCGCCTAATGCGCGGTAAGCATGACGTAGCGGTCTTCGATCTGAAGAGAGACTCGGTCACGGCGCTGGAAAAAGAGGGTGCGGTCGGAGCCACGGACTTTGCAGATCTCGCGAAGAAGCTGGCGAAACCGCGCGCAGTTTGGCTTATGGTGCCTGCCGGCGCGCCTACTGAGGAGACCATCGAGCATCTCCGGCCCTTTCTGGAAAGTGGAGACACGATCATTGACGGAGGGAATTCCTTTTACAAGGA
>JAFAJU010000510.1 GCA_019236035.1 Verrucomicrobiota bacterium
TGAGTTTCTACTCGCACTTTTCGGCGTGCTGCGTGGAGTGGAGGGTGAAGTGTTGATCAGCGGTACGCCGCGATCGATTGAACACCCCGGCCAGGCGAAATCGTCCAGTGTCGGAATGGCATTGATACCGGAAGATCGCAAGACCCAGGGCTTGCTCCTGGCGATGTCCGTCCGCGATAACCTCGTACTTGCGGCCGCATCGGATCTGAGCCGACACGGCTTGATCGATTCTAAGAAAGAACGAATGGCGATCGTTGAAACGATAAGGAAGCTGCAAATCAAAGCGAACGATCTCGACGCGCCAGTTCGCACGCTGTCTGGCGGCAATCAACAGAAGGTCGTCCTTGGGAAATGGCTCATGAAGGAGCCACGGATCCTGCTTTTGAATGATCCAACGCGCGGTATCGATGTCGGCACGAAACAAGAAGTTTATCGCCTCATGCGAGAACTGGCACAGATGGGCATTGCTATCCTCTTCTATTCCACCGATTACGAGGAGCTCATCGGAATGTGTGATCGTGTGGTCGTCTGCCACGGAGGCAAATTCATTCGCGACCTCGCAGCAGCAGAATTGAACGAACACAATCTGATTACCGCGTCACTGAATTTAGGCGAAAAGTCCGCGCAATTGCCCGCTGCTGGAACGGTCCATGCCTCCAATGGCGCGGGACAAGGGAGACGCCAGGCGTTTGCCCGGTTTTGGCGGCAGAATGGCGGACTGACCCTGGCATTTGCTGTCTTCGCGTTCATGTTCCTCTTGTTCTCGGTAAACCAACAGAACGGTCTTTCGACAAACGTTCTGACGTCAGTTTCGAATAAAGCCGTCGTCCTTGCTTTGGTGGCCATGGGACAAACGTTGGTCATATTGACGGGCGGTTTTGATTTGTCCGCCGGGATGGTCATGACGATGGCCTCTTGCCTGGCATCGGTGGTGGTGAACGGTTCGCCTACCCAGATCGCTTTGGGCACTATAGCGGTCTTGGGCAGCGGGCTCGCGGCCGGTGCGATCAATGCCACCATCATCGTCTTCGGCAGGATCCAACCGATCATCGCGACGCTGGCCACGGGAGCGGTCTACTTTGGAGTTGCTCTCTGGTTGCGTCCGAGTCCGGGCGGCGAGGTGAGCGAAGATCTTAGCAACGCGTTGACGTACGATCTGGGCGGGATTCCCACCACCTTTCTGCTTTTAGCTGCTGTCTGGCTGTTCGTCTGGTGGCCATTTCGAAATTCGGTCGTGGGCCGCGCCTGTTACGCGTTAGGATCGGCGGAAAGTGCCGCGTACATGTCAGGTCTGGCGATCGGGCGCTCACGGCTGGCGGCCTACGCTTTGGCGGGTCTCTTCGCGGCAGCCGGCGGTTTGTTGCTGGCGCTGATCTCATTGTCGGGTGAAGCGAGTGCAAGCCAAGGCGGACTCTACACATTGAACTCGATAGCCGCTGTCGCCATAGGTGGCACGTCGCTATTTGGGGGCTCTGGAGGAATGACTGGTTCGATTATCGGCGCCCTCGTACTCCGAACGATCAGCGATCTGTTGTTCGTCTTCAATGCTCCGGCACTATGGCAACCCCTGTTTCAAGGTCTTATTTTACTCGGCGCCGTTTGTTTAGGGGGCTTGCGAGTCTTGCGCCGGAAAAATCAGCTGGACGTCTTTCTATGAGTCGGTGGCTCTCCATGGCTCGTCAGCCCATCTTCATTGCTAGCGCCTGTATTCTGGTGATCCTGGCGGTTGGCGGAAGCATTAACCCCAACTTTCTTTCGATCAACTACCTGTTACAACAACTGGAGGTAGCATCTTTCCTCGGAATAATCGCCGCAGGACTAATGTTGGTCATCCTGCTTGGGCATATCGATTTGTCGATTCCTTGGACGATTACGATGGGCGGAATGATGTCGACGGCGGTCGCTAACATGTATGCAACAGCAGGCGCGTTGACGATCCCCGTCGGGCTAGGTTGCGGGTTGCTCGTGGGTCTCGTCAACGGACTCGGGGTTGCCTGGCTGCGGGTACCCTCGATGATTTTCACGTTGGGTATGAATGCTGTTCTGCAGGGCCTGGTGGTGTTGTACACGGGTGGGGCTGCGCCCGCGAGTCACGCCACCAGGCTAATGTCGATCATGGCCGTGGAACGGACTCTCGGCGTGCCCAATTCCCTTTTTGTTTGGGGTGCCGTTTCGATACTGACGGTTTTCCTGCTGCGTGCGACGCAGTTCGGCCGCTATATATACGCGGTTGGCAACCGTGAGCGCGCCGCCTACCTGTCCGGAGTGCCGACGCGCGTAGTGATTGTGGTCTGTTTCGCTCTGAGCGGTCTCACGGCCGCACTGGCTGGAATCATGCTCACCGGGTACTCGACCAAAGCGTATCAGGGCATGGGCGACGCCTATCTGTTGCCGTCCATTGCCGCTATCGTGCTAGGGGGTACAAACGTGCTTGGTGGAACCGGGCAGTACACCGGCACGGTTGTGGGAGTTATTCTTATCGTACTTCTCCAAAGCATTTTGTCGGTATTGCAAATGCCGGAAGCGGGACGCCAGGTCATCTACGGCGGTGTCCTGGTCAGCATGCTCCTAATTTACGGACGCGGCACGCGCTTAAGCGAATAGGATTAGGGTCTGACCCTAATCCTTCAAACATATTCAAAGAGCCGCATAAAACCGAAATCCATGTGTAGATTCTGATGGCAGTGAAACAACGTAAGCCCGGGGTTGTCGGCTACAAAATCGACATCAACTCGGCTGAAGCCCTTGACCAGAACGGTGTCTTTAAAAATTCCGGCCGTCTCTTTTCCATGAATTTTCGTAATTTCGAAATTGTGCCGGTGCAGATGGAGCGGGTGCATATCGTCGCTCTTGTTCACAAAAGCCAGTCGATAACGGCGACCCTGATGAATCCTGATGGGCTCGCTCCGCTCGTAAGGTTGTCCATTGATCGTCCAAACATTGAACCCACCTTGGCCTCCGTTAATTTTCCCAATCTCCATCTGAATCACTTCGTCTGGTCTGGTCGCTGCTTCCGATTTGCCGAACAGAAGATAGTTCCAATCTGATTGGCCGGGAGAATGCCACTGCGGTTTCCCTTTTCGACCAGCGTACTCTACCACAATCCCCATCCCGCGATTGCGATCTTCGTCCATCGGAGTACCCAGGATCCAAACACCGGGGTTCTTCATCTCCACGATCGCGTCAACTCGCTCAGCTGATCCGAGCTGGAGCACTTTAACTTTATTCGGTCGAGGAACAGGATTGCCGTCGAGGGCCACTACATAGAATTCGTGACCCGGCAGGGCCAGTTCGATAGTCTCCGTCGCGCTGGCGTTCAGGATCCGAAGCATGAGTCGCTCACCCTCCCTAACCCGAATCGGATCACCGTATCCGAGGCATCGACCATTGATGGTAAATGTCTGGTAGCCGATTTCCCAGCCGTTGGATTTCTGAGTCTTATCGGCGTTTACTTCGGCTTCCAGAGTTGGGTCCTCTGGTTCGCCTCCCTCCTCCTCCTCCATCTCACCGGTACTATAAAAAGGTTCAAATTCGTGCGTGGCTAGAAAGACCTCCTGATCATAGCTACCGGGATCTTCATTCGGCTCAACATAGACGATTCCGAACTGTCCCGTGTACAACCCGCTGTAGAGATTGCTTCCGGGCATCACATGGGTATGCACCCACCGAATCCCTGCCGGCCGGGGAGTGAATTGATAGCTGACTTGCCCACGAGGCGGCACCACGATGCTTTTCTCTTCCCCGGCGCCGTCGACCTCCGACGGGATGAACTGTCCGTGCCAATGCACGAACTCGGGGGTATCAGTGTCGTTAAATACTTGTACCGAAACTTGCTTACCTTCGCGCAAGCGGATGAGTGGTCCCGGGACTTGGCCATTGTAGCCGATGGTGCTGATGGTCTTACTCACTGTGACATCGACGAGCACGGGGCCGATTCGCAAACTCACTTCCGTTGGTCCAGTCTTGATGGAAGGCGTAGCGGTCGCAGAGGCCATGGGCATCTGCATCGAGTCTTGCGCCGCGGCTGAGTTCGGCAGCAGCAATCCGCCTCCGGCCAAGGTGCTCACCAATAAAAATTGGCGCCGCGATAAACATTGGTTTTCGTGCTCTTTCATGGTTCCTAGCAAGACCTTTACCGCGACACCGTGACGCCGGAGGCGTTCTTAATCAACACCTGAGGGTTGCCGCCCGTGAGAGACGTCTTGTAGATCTCAAAGTGCCTCCCGTCCCGGGTCCCGGTGAAAAGGTACTCCTGCTCACTTAGCCAACAGGGCTCCCAGGCATAGGGGATATCCGGAGAGATTCGTTTGGCTTTGCCCTCGCTGATTTCGAAAAGGAAGACCGCCGGTGGGGGTCCCTCCCACTTTCTGATCGGACCATCCCGGTCGAGGTCCGCGTCCAAAAGAAGATGTGAGCCGTCCGACGAAGGTTCGATCCGATCGCCGCTGTTCATGTCAGCGTTCGACAATGCTTCGGAAATCTTCCATTGGCTCAGAACTTTTCCCGTCAAATCGATCCGGTAAATGTTCGCCAGATCCTGGCAATAAATGCTTTGTCCATCCGGAGCCCAAGCGGGCGATTCGAAATCCTGATTAGTCGGTGAAAGTTCGCCGACAAATTTGAACGCAGTACCATCAGCCCGGACGGATCCAAGTCGCCAGTGATCGCCCACGAATATTTTGCAAACAAGCTGTTTACCGTCCGGTGACCAGACCGGTCCGTACGCGTTGTCGCTTGGCAGATTGCGAAAGCTCGTTTTGGCTCCGGTAGCCAGATCAATGACCGCAATGTGTCGGACGGTGCCCTGGCCAAGCTCGGTGTACGCCACGCGAGTGCCGTCCGGAGAAATGGCTGGATCAGCTCCGGTTACAATCTTACGAGCATTGGTGCCATCGAGATTGGAGAGCCAAACTCCTTGGTCGCGGCTAAAGCACAATCGACGAGCCGGATCGGATGCCTGTGTGGCAAACGTCAATGAAAAAAGAGTGGACCAGACGAGCAAAAGGGCACGGAACATGCCGGCGAGGTTACAGGCTGCGGGTAGGGCGTTGCAAGTTGGGGGTTCCGGGGTCGAACGAAACGCGGTTGGCAACGATCCCAAAAAACCGATCCTTGATCGCACTTTGCTGACGGCCGCATCGCAGGCGCCGCCAAAGCGCACCCGGAGAGCAGATATTTTGTGCCTCGAGATCATAATGGATATAATGAGAGAATCATGAGCCGCTTCGTGTATTTCGACTATCGGGGGGAATATCCTCCAGGCATAACCGGGACTGTCTCCCCCGTGCTTTATCGTTACATCGTCGAAGTCTCAAAAAAGGACTGCGACGGTGGAGACCGCGACCCGGCGGAGCAACGGCGGGTCGCTAGAAGCCTCCTGCATATGAGTCTCGGTCACGATAAGACTGAACTTGTCGTGAGTTCACCAACGCAGGCAGAAATTGAGCAGAAGCATTTTGATACTATCACAAAGGCCGAAATTTACTCGACCTGGGATGGCAGAGTCTACCGAGTAGTCCGAGGATTAGACGTCTGGGAATAAACGCCGAGAACGCCGAAAACGCACGAGAACGCCGAGAACGGTCGAATGGCGAGCGCCAAATAATTAACACCTAAGACTAGCCCGCAAAAATCACCCGCTGGGAGTAGCGACGAGCTCATTGCGGGCTAGAAGGCTCTTAAACAAACGCCTGCGCGTCTGTTTAAGAGCATGATTTAAAATAAATGAAGGGAAACAAACTGTTTTCAAATTCTTCTTCCCAGAAGCAGCAGCATTGTCCGGCGTAGCCGGAGGATGCTGCTGCCTGAGCCTGCATCGCTCACAAATCTCTAAGGATTTGTGAGCGATGCAGGCTAGACACTTCCGTTTTTCTTCGTTTGGCATTCGCAGTAGTTCTCGTGCGTTCTCGGCGTTCTCGGCGTTCCTACACCGGCCAACCCAAGTCTCCAGGGAGGAGGAACTGTGGAATCACCGCGAAGCTTGCGATGGGACCGGTGCCTGCCGGACGGTAGAAGACAAACACCAGGTCGTATCGAGCCTTGCCGTTGGCCATGGGCCAACTCCTGGGAACGCCCAGCGTGCTTGTTGTGCCTGTTTTACTAAGGATCCATTGGCTAATCCCAGGCAGCTTGTCTGCGTTCTCAAGAGGTATCTCCTCATGCTGCCAGCAAATCAAAACTACTCCTGGCCGCTTGAGGGCATGCTCAACCATCTTCTCGCAATGTTTCTTGGGATAGTCTGTGTTGATTTGCAGACGCAGTTTGGTCGCCACTCCGGTTAGCGTCTCATAGGACCGGCGACTGGGCGCCTCGCTCTTCGACCCGGACCCCGAATCCGTAGCCTCATTCTTGCTATCGGGATCTGCCGCGTACAGAAATTGTGGCGTACCCAGCCCTTTCTGCGCTCCCCAGGGAGGCGTGAATAGCAACACAAGTCCGCCAGCGCGCTGCCACCCTAGCGTCACCAAGTGCTTGGCGGCATCTTTGCCATACACCGTTCCTGTTGCGTTCACTCCAAAGTACTGCTCTCCATTATAGCTGTCTGGCTTCTCTGCGTGCCGAATCACCATGATTGTGGTGGCGCCTGTTTGATCTTGTGATGGCATTTGCCAGAAGCTCGTTCCGATTGATTTCCGCGCAAATCCGGAAAGGTCAGGCGATAACGAAGCGACCTAGCCCGCAAAAATAACGGCTAAGCCGAAGCGACGAGCTCATTGTGGGCTAGGAATTCCGTTGTTTTTTTGCAGAGAAGAGTTTCAAAATAGGTACACCCATGATTACGGGGCAGACCATCGTCGTTGACGGCGGTCTCTCGCTCTAAGCTATCAGGAGGCTGACCATGCAAGTCTATAGCGCAACCCTCGCCGAACTCGTCGGCGATGCCGCTCAACGCGACGGCGCGAAGCCCGCACTCATATTTTCTGACACGCCGATCTCTTATGCGGACCTGAACAGTCGAATAGAACGTGCCGCAAATGGATTAACGGCTCGCGGAATTGCTAAGGGAGATAGGGTGGCACTGCTCATACCGAATATTCCCGAGTTCGTCGTCGCCTACTACGCTATCCTGCGCTGTGGCGCAATCGTCGTGCCGATCAATGTGCTCTATAAAGCAGAGGAGATCGCCTATGTTCTGCAGGATAGCGAGGCGAAAGCGCTCATCTTGTTTGGCGGTTTCGCCTCGGAAGGCATCGCCGGTGCAGAAAAGGCGCCCTCCGTCTCGAAGATCATCGTCGTGGGAGATGTGGTGCCCAAGGGAACAACCTCCTGGGAAGCGCTCACGGATGCTTCGGCTCCGGAGCGCTTACCAGTCAAGGTGACGCCCTGTGACATTGCCACGATTTGTTACACCTCCGGCACGACGGGACGCTCCAAAGGTGCGATGCTAACGCACCGGAACTTCATCGCCAACTGCGAGCAATTGGACCGGACGGAACGTGGCTGCGCTAAGGAGTCCGACGTCCTGCTACTCGTACTGCCTCTCTTTCACATTTACGCAATGAATTGCGCGATGAACGCGTATCTGCGCGCCGGAGCGACGATCGTGCTGGTTCGTCGCTTTGACGCCCTGCAGGTACTAGAGCAGATCCAGAAGCATCGCTGCACTTTCTTCCATGGCGCGCCGCCCATGTACGTCACCTGGGTGAATACGCCAACGCTAGGCGACTATGATCTTTCCTCCATGCGCATTGCCTTTTCAGGCGCAGCACCCCTCCCCGTCCAGGTGCTGGACCGGTTCCACGCCGTAACCGGAGTTGAGATTGCGGAGGGATATGGCCTGACCGAGACCTCGCCGGTGACGCACTCAAATTGCGCCGTCCCGCTCAGCAAGCCGGGCACGGTGGGACCGCCAATCCCCGATGTGGAAGCGCGCTTGGTTGACGAGGAAGACCGCGATGTACCGCCGGGCGCACCGGGCGAAATCGTTTGTCGGGGCGAGAACATCACCATTGGCTACTGGCGCAATCCCACGGCAACCGCCGAAGCGCTGCGAAACGGCTGGTTTCACACGGGTGATATCGCCACGATCGACGAGGACGGCTACTACCGTATCGTGGACCGCAAAAAGGATATGATTAACTCGGGAGGATTTAAAGTCTGGCCACGCGAGGTTGAAGAAGTCCTTTTCACGCACCCGGCAGTGCGCGAAGCTGCTGTCGTCGCGATGCCCGACGCCTACTGGGGCGAGCGTCCAATGGCCTACGTCGCTCTCAAAGACAGTCAGACCGCCACGCAGGAGGAGTTGATCGCCTATTGCAAGGAACACCTCGCCACCTTCAAAGCGCCATGCCTCATCAAGTTCCGTGATGAATTACCAAAGCTACCGACCGGCAAGGTGTTGCGCCGCGTTCTCCGTGACGAGGCG
This sequence comes from Verrucomicrobiota bacterium, assembly GCA_019236035.1. Taxonomy (GTDB): domain Bacteria; phylum Verrucomicrobiota; class Verrucomicrobiia; order Chthoniobacterales; family JAFAMB01; genus JAFAMB01. Next base: position 8,366 of record JAFAJU010000510.1, read on the forward strand.
CGGCAACTGACGCCTGCGGCATAAAGTCGCGTTGGGAAATTAGGTCAGTGAAACAGCACCGCAGAAAGAAAACTCAAGGAGTTAATCAACTATGGACGCGAATAACGAAGTTAGTCGTGTCGCGATGGTCGGTACAGGCCTGATTTTTTTACTCCAAGAAGGCCAAAAACGGGGTCCTTAGAGTAAATTTTGACGCTGTTGCTGCTGGAACCCCGATGAGGAGACGTGCGGCCGCGCACTCTGGCGCATCCGCATCCCAAAGCTATAGCCGCCTACTCCAAACCGATTGTCGGAGGAGCCCCAAGACTATAGCTGGCCCAAAGTC
>JAFAJU010000058.1 GCA_019236035.1 Verrucomicrobiota bacterium
ATATCGCCGTCGAATCCCTCGGCAGTGAGTCCTTTCATACGGCCAATCCCAAAGCGGGCCGCGACCCTGGTCGCGGTCACTGCTGAGAATCGCGCCAATCCGTCGGCTCCGGCACGGGCGTTTAATTCCGCCAAAGCCAAAGGAAACGCGTGCTGGCACCCGGAGATTCCACCCCAAATGGCAAAGAAGTCTTTTGATACTTTCATCTCGGGCGGCGCCGGAGAATGATCAGATCCAAGTGTATCGATGCTTCCTGCGCGAAGCCGCTCCCACATTTCCTCGCGTCGCGCCGCATCGCGCAACGGCGGCGCACATTTGGCAGAAGCGCCGATCTCACCGACAGACTCGTCGGTCAGCAACAGGTAATGCGGGCAGGTTTCAGCAGTCACCCGAACACCGCGATCCCGAGCCTTTCGAACCAGGTCAAGCGCCTCCGGGCAACTCACATGAACAATATGCAAATCACACCCAGTTTCTCCGGCAAGTTCGAGCGCGACACGAACCGCACGCAGTTCCGCTTCCACGGGACGCGAATCCAAATAATCGCGCCACTCGATCTTACCTTGGCCCCGACGCTCTTCGGCCAGCGCTTGCGTCATCTCATCATCTTCGGCATGCACTGCGACAGGAAGACCACAAGCCGCCGCAGTCTTCATTCCCTGCTTTAAAACTCCCGGGGTGGAATGGGGAAAATCACTTGTGCCGCTGCGACTCATAAACGCCTTGAACCCGATCGCGCCGGCGTCGGCGAGTTCCTCCATGGTGTCGAGGTTAATCGGCGTCAGTCCACCCCAAAGCGCGAAGTCCAAGACCGACTTTGCCTCCGCGCAGGCCCGCTTTTTCGTAAAACATTCACGGTCCAAAGTGGGTGGAGCCGCATTCAACGGCATATCGAAAAAAACCGTACCCCCACCCGCCGCGAGTGAGCGCGACCCCGACGAGATCCCTTCCCAATCTTCCCGTCCAGGTTCATTGAAATGAATGTGTGCATCGATTATTCCGGGAAACAGATGCAAGCCGGATGCGTCGACCAATTCAGCGGCGGAACCTTCCAATCTCGATTCGATCGCGACAATCCGCCCATCGACAGCGGCGACGTCCGCCATAAACAGCTTGTCCGCCGTCACGACCGTCCCGCCACGAAACAAAACATCGTAGAAAGTCATATCGATGCCTCCCAGGATTATTCATTTTGCCGGACTGAATCTAGCTGCCTTTTGGAGATAAAAAAACAAAACCCCCGCTCGGAACCGGCGAAACAAGCTCTACCCTCGAACCGGGATAAAAAATGGTATCCCAAAATGGATGACTTCTCGCATACTGGCATCTAAACCTATGGCAAACATCGGATTTATCGGACTCGGGATCATGGGTGCACCCATGGCCCTGAACTTGCAAAAAGGCGGTCACCATCTGTTCCTCCACAGCCGGAGCGGCGTAAAGGAGAAAGCGCTGTTAGATGGGGGCGGAACCGAGTGCGCCTCACCGGCCGAGGTTGCGGAGGCGGCCGAATTCATTGTTACTATGCTCCCCAATACCCCTGACGTCGAACAGGTTCTGTTCGGGGAAAAAGGGGTTGCGGCCGGACTCTCCTCGCATTCTCTAAACGACAGTCCGGCCCGCGGCGTTGCGGGCGCAACGGAGCCGAGGCACGCCACGGACGAGGGAAAGGAGAAGCTCGTGATCGATATGAGCTCTATCTCGCCGCTGGCGACTAAAAAGTTCGCCAAACGCATCCTCGAACTCGGTGCCGACTATCTCGACGCCCCCGTATCCGGTGGAGATATCGGCGCAAAGAATGCGACTCTCACGATTATGGTTGGCGGCAGCGAAGAAGCCTTTGCCCGCGCCAGACCTCTCTTTGAGCTGATGGGCAAGAACATCACTTTAGTCGGCGGTAACGGTGATGGACAAACGACCAAAGTGGCTAATCAGATCATCGTTGCTCTGACGATCGAGGCTGTCAGCGAAGCTCTGGTCTTTGCAGCGAAGGCAGGAGCCGATCCCGCAAAGGTACGGCAGGCGCTCATGGGCGGCTTTGCATCCTCCAGGATTCTGGAGGTCCATGGAGAACGATTGCTCAAACGGAATTTCGCGCCCGGATTCCGGATTGAGCTGCATCAGAAGGATCTTGGTCTGGCTCTCGAAGGCGCCAAAGCCCTCGGGGTTTCGTTGCCGAATACCGCAACCTGTCAGGAGCTCTTCAATGCATGCAGCGCTAACGGCCTCGCCAAGTCAGATCACTCGGCCATCGTGCGAGCTCTCGAGTTGCTAGCAAACTTCACGATCGACGAATCGCTCAAAAAAACCTAGCAGAACCACGCCCGCGGTGCTCCTGAACCCCGAACTCCAAACCCCAAACCCCAAACCCGGAACAGTGAACATTCAACATTGAACGATGAACGGCGAACGATGAACGGTAGGATCCCATGACGCCAATAGCGCTCGATGCACCCGATTTCACGCGGCGTTATCTCAATCTCGCTGATCCCCGCCTTGGAGCAGAGGCGCTGTCAGCCAGTGATGACTTTTTCGCACCGAAGGAACGGCTTCTGAATCCTGAACCGGCGGTTTTTATCCCGGGCAAATACGATGAACATGGCAAATGGATGGACGGATGGGAGACCCGGCGGAAACGCGTAACCGGACATGACTGGTGCATTGTCCGGCTCGGGCGCACGGGTGTGATCAAAGGTGTTGACCTCGATACCAGCCACTTCACCGGCAACTATCCAGTAGCCGCTTCGATCGAAGCCTGCCATTCGCCGGATTTGCAGGTTTCAGACATAACCGAGTGGAATGAAATTCTACCTGCGACTAACCTCAAAGGCGATTCGCATCACTACCTTTCGATCAGCAGAGGCCAGGCGTATACGCACGTCCGCCTCAACATCTACCCTGATGGCGGGCTCGCCCGCATGCGGGTTTATGGGCAGCCGCTGCGCGACTGGAACGCGTGCGATCGGGACGCCCTTTACGACCTTGCTGCCATGGAAAATGGAGGCTACGTGGTTACGGCTAACAATCAGCATTTCGGCGCTGCAGCGAATATGTTGATGCCCGGCCGAGGTGTTCACATGGGTGATGGCTGGGAAACACGACGGCGGCGCGAACCAGGGAATGACTGGTGTATTATCGCGCTCGGGCATCTCGCCATCATCCAGAAAGTCGAGGTTGATACGGCTCACTTCAAAGGAAACTATCCGGATCGCTGCTCGCTTCAGGCAGCCCAGGTCCTTGGTGGGACCGACGACTCGCTGATTCCGCAATCGATGTTCTGGCCGACCTTGCTTGCTGAACAGAAGCTAGAGATG
>JAFAJU010000134.1 GCA_019236035.1 Verrucomicrobiota bacterium
GGCAAGGCCGCGAGGAGGGCGCATATCTGAGGCGATACGTAACCGACGAGCAACGCAGCCGCCGGCCCATTTTCATCACAACCCTCCGGGGCCGCGGCCAGTTGGCTGTTTTTCCGCGTTGCTCGCTCCTTACGTATCAATTCAGATAGGCTCGTCGTTAGTGCCAGTCCGGCTCGGACCGCCTTGAAAAACAGCCAACTGACCTGCGGCGAAAGGCATGCTATTTCGGGGACAGGACACCATGGGCTCTCGCTCTCAAAGATGAAAAACTATCGTCTCAATCGCCTATTCAATCCGGTCTCCAAACGTTGTCTCGACGTTGCCGTCGATCATGGATTTTTTAATGAATTGAGTTTTCTCAGCGGCATTGAAGACCTGGGGAAGGCTGTGGATGTCCTTGTCGCGGCGAATCCAGACGCGATCCAGCTCACCGTAGGCCAAGCGGAACTTCTCCAGCGAATACCGGGCAAGTCAAAGCCAGCTCTGGTTCTGCGCACGGACGTTGCCAACGTTTATGGCAAGGATCTGCCTCGAACCCTGTTCAGTCGAATGATCGAGCACCCGGTCGAGCAAGCGATCCGGCTCGATGCTGTATGTGTCGTGGTGAACCTATTCCGTATCCCCGGCCAACCCGAAGTAACCGACCAATGCATACAGAATATCCTGAAACTTAAGCCGGAATGCGACCGGTATAACATTCCGCTGATGATTGAACCTCTCGTTTTTCGGCCTAACACGGAAGCGGGCGGCTATATGGTGGATGGGGACATCACAAGGATTCTTCCGTTAGTCCGCCAAGCGGTCGAATTGGGAGCGGACGTGATCAAGGCTGATCCGACCGATGACGCGACAGAGTACCGCCGGGTTATTCAAGCCGCGCGCGTACCCGTGCTTGTTCGCGGCGGGGGCAAAGCCAACGATATTGAAGTTCTCAAGCGGACCGAACAAGTGATCGCCCAGGGTGCAGCGGGAATCGTGTACGGCAGGAATATTATTCAACATCCCAACCCGGCGGGCATGACAAAAGCTCTGTTGGCCATCGTGCATAACGGAGTAACAGCCGAAAAAGCGGCCGGTTTATTGAAATAGGCCACCGTGACCATGAAGGAACGCAAAGGAATTCTTGCCGCGGGCAACTGGATCGTCGACCACCTAAAGGTCATCGACGCCTGGCCGAGCCAGGACACGTTAGCCAATATCGGGACAGAATATCGCGGAACGGGGGGAGCACCATGCAATGTCTTGATCGATCTCGCAAAGCTCGGAGCCGGTTTTCCGTTGGCTGGTGCCGGCATCGTCGGCCACGATGAAGAGGGTGACTGGATCCTGCAGACGTGTCAGAAATTCGGCCTGAACACGGCACTGATCCGGCGAACCGACCAGCAGCCAACATCCTACACCGATGTGATGACCGTCGAGCGAACCGGGCGCCGAACATTTTTCCACCGGAGAGGTGCGAACACGCTGCTCGATGCAGACTCGATTCGGCTTGAGGCATCCGACGCAAAGATCTTCCACCTCGGTTATCTGTTGCTTCTGGACCAACTGGATCAGCCATGCGCCCGCTTCGGGACCAGAGCTGCCGAACTGCTCGCAAGGGCATCCGAACTCGGCTTTATCACGTCTGTCGATGTGGTCAGCGAAGCAAGCGACCGATTTGGCCGAGTGGTGTTGCCGACGCTCCCGTTCCTCGACATCATCTTTCTGAACGAGTTCGAAGCCGCACGCGTTTTCTCGCTCGAAATCCGCAAGGGGGGCAAGATTGATGCGCCGACGCTTTTGAAAACTGCCGAGACACTGTTGGCAGCGGGAGTCCGCCGCTGGGTGATCATTCATTTCCCCGAGGGCGTACTAGCGGCATCACGCAACGGCCGGCAGCTCTTTCAGCCCAGTCTCCTGATGCCTCCGAACCAGATCGCAGGCGCAGCCGGCGCAGGCGATGCCTTCGCAGCCGGGTTTTTACTCGGCTACCACAACGAATTGCCCATGGAAAACTGTCTCGTCTTCGGTGTCTGCGCCGCGGCCGCTTCGCTCCGTCATCCGAGTACGACCGAGGGTGTGGAAGGCCTTGATGCCTGCCTTGCACTCGGGCACGAGTTCGGCTATCGCGAGTCGATCCTTTGAGCCTGCATCGCTCACAAATCTCTGAAGATTTGTGAGCGATGCAGGCTATTCACTCACCCGTCGATGAACCAGCCTCAACCAATGGCAATAGTCTCTGCGCCTGGCTTGCCATCGTCCGTGCGCTAAGAAAAGGATCGCTCCCGAAATAAACTCCAGCACAATCCCGCCCGTAAAAACGCCCAACCGCCACTCTTCGGGAAGTGCCAGACAAATGAACGGTACGAGCGATACCGCCACCAGGAAGAGAATTAATTTCGAAATGATCCGCCGCGCGGACTGAAGTCTCCGGAACAAAAAAACTGCTCTCTGGTAGTCGTCCTGGGTGCAATGATGATCGCCGGACTGCTGTTCCAGGTTGCGAAAAAAGCGTTCGGGGGTGAGTTGAGCCTGCGCCCGAAACAGATCGTCAAAAGACGGGAGCCTCTTTGGGTGATCCGAGAAGTAGTCTTCGTTATTTAAATCGGTAGAAGACATGCCCGTGGGAACTACAGCCTGCTAATATAAGTCTCACCATCTCCCCCTTGCAATGTCAAATGGCTTGATCCATACAATTAAGTTCCGGGTTCTGGATCGACCTTTGCATTTTGAGTTCTGGCGTTTTGAGTTTGAGGAAGAGGCGTTGCCAAGATCATCAGTCCTCCAATCTCAGAAACCTAGAACCCTAGTTCCTGCGCTGACGCGCTGGCGGCTTCCAGATTCTCCCTGACAATCGCCACGAGCTGATCTGGATAGAAAGGCTTGCGCAACAGCAGGCGTCTAGAAAGGAGGGCGTCTGCAGAAGGATGGTCGTGCGGCAGAGCACCCGTCATAAACAGAACGGGTAGCTCCGGGTGTCGTCTGTGTACTCGCTCGGCCAGTTCGAACCCGTCGCAAGAACCCGGCATCACGATGTCGGTCAAAACCAGACGAATCTCAGTGTGGCAGTGCAAAATAAGATGCCACGCCTCCTCCCCATTTTGGGCGGTCACCACTGAAAGGCCAGCGCGCGCCAAAACAAGGCGTACATATTCTAATAGGAATTCTTCGTCGTCTACTACAAGGATTGTAGAAGCCGGGCTTACAGGGTCAGGAAGCATAATACTGCGGATACTCTCTAATGTGCTGGTACTTTTATCAGTGGTTACAACTGTTATAGTCGGCGATCTGTTCCACCTTTTTAGGAAAATTTTCGTTTTGGCGAATTTTGACCAAGAATTCTCATCCAACCCTCTCGCCGCCAATTTCGCTCGACCCAATCAATTGCGTGCAAGAGGTCGACTTTTTTCTCAGCGAACTCGATGATCTCCGGAATCCGATTTACTGAATCCATCCGATAATCTTCTTCAAAGATCGGTTGAATGCGGCAGTATTGGGCTTCTGCCAGCAGTTGGGAGCATTGAAAATGCGTGGTCTCCTGCGAACCCTCCATTAGGATGGGAATGATTTTCGCCCCCCACTGAACCACGCCCCAGTGGTGGTCGTTCCCGGGCAAGTAGGCGATTCGTTGTCCAGAGCCGATGGAAAGCAGCCGGATATCCCCCAGATGCGGATGATTGCGCCAACGCCGGTCCAGCGCCTGGGCAATAGCGCAAAGGCTTGGGTTGTTTGCAAAGACCCCACCGTCAATGAACCCGTCCGCGACCGGAAAGTAGGTTGGCGCTGAGCAGGTATACAACGCCACGTCGCGGAGCAACCGGTCTTTATCAGCCTCCCGATTTGGCAAATTGTGAAAAATCTTCGCCTTCCATCGACGCGGTTCACCCGCGCGTTTGTCTCTGAAGTTATCGAGTGCGAACGCAGGAACCATGACCCGGTGTCTGAGATCGCCAAGTCTTCTGTCTCCGAAAATGCCGTCGAGCACTCGCTTCAGCTCCGTATTCGAATATTGGGGTCCCAGCAGGTTCCCGACGTCGCGGATTTGATCAAAAAAGTTCTCGGAAAAAATCTGCGGGCCCTCTTCGATATAGAGAGTTTCTATTTCGTCGAGCGGCATATCCGCGGCCAGGCCGAGCGCTATAAGTCCACCAGTGGACGTTCCGGCAAACAGATCCGCCTGAGCAATCAGGTCAGACACGTTTGATTCATCAATCAAGCGCCGCAGGAGTACCGTTGATAGCAGCCCTCTGATTCCGCCGCCGTCAAATGACAGGATGCGATAGAGCGCCACAGGTTCCTTCTAGCCCGATCAAAGCGGTATCGCAATAGCCAGCGCCTCTACGATTACAAAGCTTTGCCATGATGAAATTGTTCCGCCTCCGTGGACGTGTGCAACGCCAATGTCGACGATTGACCGCCGGAGATCACCTGATTCACCTCGTCAAAGTATCCGGTGCCAACCTCGCGCTGATGCCTTGTGGCCGTGTAGCCCTCCGATTCGGCCCTGAACTCTGCATCCTGGAGATCTGCGTACGCCGACATGCCACGGGCACCGAACTCCCGCGCCAGTTTGAACATGCTGAAGTTCAGCGCATGAAAGCCGGCTAGAGTGATAAATTGAAACCGATATCCCATCGAGGCCAGTTCTCGTTGAAATTTTGCGATCGTGGCCTCGTCGAGTTTCTTTCTCCAGTTGAAGGAAGGTGAACAGTTGTAAGCGAGAAATTTACCCGGGTATTCCGCATGAATGCTTTCGGCAAACTTTTTCGCCTCGGTCAGATTCGGTTCGCTGGTTTCACACCATAGCAGATCGGCAAAGGGTGCATATGACTTCCCGCGTGCGATGGCCTGGTCTATCCCGGCCCGCACTTGGTAGTAGCCCTCGACGGTCCGCTCGCCGGTGCGGAACGGCTTGTCGCGTTTCATCGATATCGCTCGTTAACAATGCAGCCGCATTGCCATCGGTGCGGGCCACGATGAGCGTCGGCACTCCAAATACATCCGCTGCCAGTCTCGCCGCAACCAGGTGCTTGATCGCGTGCTGAACCGGAATCAAGACCTTACCGCCTAGGTGACCGCATTTTTTTTCCGAAGAAAGTTGGTCCTCGAGATGAACACCGGCGGCTCCGGCCTCGATCATCGCTTTTACAAGTTCGAAGACATTCAAGACTCCCCCAAAACCGGCCTCAGCATCCGCAAGGATTGGAGCGAACCAGTAGACATCGTTTTTCCCTTCCTGGCGCTGGATCTGGTCTGCTCGTTGCAGCGCCTGATTAATGCGCTTGATGACTGAAGGAACGCTGTTGACCGGGTAAAGGCTCTGATCGGGATACATTTGCCCGGCGAGGTTGGCGTCAGCAGCGACTTGCCAACCGCTTAAATAGATTGCATCCAGGCCTGCTCGCACCTGTTGCACCGCCTGATTGCCGGTCAACGCTCCCCAGCGCAGCGACAAATTCTCTTGTCTGAAGTAGCTCCCAAAGACGTTCGGCGCCCAATCTGGCCAGCGTGTGCTCGATGTGGACGGAGCCGCTCAGACGATCCACATCTTGGCGGTCGTAAGGCCGCTCGACCCCCGCCCAACGATTTTTGTCACCCGGCCATTTATCATGCGCAGGTTCCGGTGCTCCGTCGGGTCGGCTGGGCGAACCATCTTCTAGTTTCATGTGCTAATTGAGCCGCTCGTATCCGCGGAGCGTCAGAAATTCGGAGAAATCATCATTTGTCGTTAACTCGTCGAACAGCTCAGCCGCTTCTTGAAACTTTCCGCTCGCATAGCGCTCCGTGCCAATCAACGACTCGATCTTCTTGAGCTCCTCGCCGAGCACAGAGTGGAACAGCTCTTTGGTCACTTTTCGGCCGTCAGCAAGAATACCGCGCGGACTACGAATCCATTGCCAAACCTGCGCACGCGATATTTCCGCGGTCGCGGCATCTTCCATGAGGTTAAAGATTGGCACTGCACCGGATCCTCGAAGCCAGGCTTCGAGGTATTGAACGCCGACGCTCACGTTGGTTCGTAGCCCCTGCTCAGTGATTGGGCCTTGCGGACCGAAACTCAAAATATCGGCTGCATTGACAGCCACGTCCTCACGTTTCCGATCGATCTGATTCGGAGTCTTCATGACTGCGTTAAAGGCTTCGAGAGCCACCGGCACCAGCCCCGGATGGGCTACCCATGTGCCGTCATGCCCATCGTTCGCTTCGCGCTCCTTGTCGGCTCGGACCTTGGCAAAAGCTTCTGCGTTGGCCTTCTCGTCGTTCTTGATTGGAATCTGCGCTGCCATCCCGCCCATCGCGTGGATCCCCCTGCGGTGACAGGTCTTGATGCAAAGCAGCGAATACGAGTGCATAAAATGCGTCGTCATCGTGACCAGGGCGCGATCGGCTAATATAAATTCCGCCATGTTCCGGAATCGCTTGATGCAGCTGAAAATGTAGTCCCATCGCCCGCAATTGAGACCGGCGGAATGTTCCCGCAACTCGTAAAGGATCTCGTCCATCTCGAAGGCGGCGAGAATTGTTTCGATGAGCACAGTGGCCCGAATCGTCCCTCGGGGGATCCCTAGCTCATCTTGGGCGAGGTCGAATGCGTTGTTCCACAGCCGCGCTTCCAAATGGCTTTCCATTTTTGGGAGGTAAAAATAGGGTGCCGATCCGCGCTGGATCAGTTCCTTCGCATTGTGGAAAACGTACAAGAGAAAATCGAAGAGCCCACCCGACACGGGTTCTCCGTCAACGAGGACATGTTTCTCTAAGAGATGCCACCCGCGCGGACGAACGAATAAGACGGCCACTTGATCGTTCAACCGGTAATCCTTGCCCTCAGGGCTTCTGAACTCGATCTTTCGACGGATCGCATCCCGCAAGTTGATCTGGCCTTCGATCATGTTTGCCCAGGTCGGCGCATTCGCGTCCTCATAGTCCGCCATGAATACTTTCGCACCGGAGTTAAGCGCGTTGATAATCATTTTCCTGTCGGTGGGTCCGGTAATCTCGACGCGGCGATCCTGCAGATCAGCCGGGATCGGTGCGACTGTCCACACGCTTTCTCTAATTTCCTGGGTCTCAGGGAGGAACCCAGGCAGATGACCGGCATCCAATTCGGCCTGGCGTTGCGCTCTCCTTTTGAGAAGGCCAACGCGCCGGGAGTTGAACTCTCTATGAACCTTGGCCACAAGCGCCAGGGCGTCATGAGTCAATATTTCGCCGGCCCGTGGAGAAACCTCACCCGTCACTTCAACACCATGCGGTACTTGGAGTTTCATATCTAATTCAATCGATTAACGAATCAGACTCCATCTGAAGGGGTTGGAGTTGTGTAGTTGGAGTCTGCAACTCACAACCCTAACTCCATCACCCTCGAAAAGCCAACAACCTTAAACCGTTCAAACAGACTAACACCGTACTTCCTTCGTGCCCGACCACACCTATCGGTAGCGGCAAGTGAAAGCCCAGCGCGGACGCCACCAGTACGACGATGACGGCCAAGGCGAACGCAAGATTTTCAAAGATCACCGTCTGCGACCTGCGGCTCAGCCGCAAGGCAAACGGAATATTTTTCAGGTTATCGCTCATCAGGACGATATCGGCCGTCTCCATCGCGACATCCGTACCCGCCGCACCCATAGCGATCCCGACGTTTGCCGTCGCGAGGGCCGGGGCATCGTTTATGCCGTCTCCAACCATCGCCACCCGCCCATCATTTTTCAGGAGCCGAATAACTTTTACTTTGTCTTCCGGCAATAGGTCAGAGTGGACTTCGTCGACTCCGACTTGTCGCCCGATCGCGCGGGCTACGCGCCCGTGGTCTCCGGTTAGCATGACCAGTTTGCGAACACCGAGAGACTTTAGTTTCCGAATGACTTCCGGCGCGTCCGGCCTCAGTGTGTCCGCAACGGCGATTAACCCGAGGAGACGGCACGATGAAACTTGCACCCCGCCTTCGCCGATCACCTGCCCGCTATCCGGTCCATTGCCTTCCTGGATCTCGCCAACCAGCATCACGGTTTTGCCTTCGTCGTGCAACCGAGACAACTCAGAAGACAGATTTTCGTCATCCTCCCACTGCCGGCGTTCCATCATCTCGGGACTTCCAACCATGATGGAGCGATTTCCGACGTACCCCTGCACCCCTTGTCCCGTGTAAGAACGGAATCCTCTGCAACCAGCGAGCGTGAGGTTTTGTGACTTGGCATGGCTGACAATCGCCTTCGCCAACGGATGTTCCGAGCGTGCCTCGACAGAGGCGGCAAGCTTCAGCAACTCCCTCTGATCGACGTCCGAAGATCTACCGCTGCCAAAAACCGAAAACGAAGTTTGCGAAGCGGGAATGACGTCGGTTACCCTCGGCTTGCCAACCGTCAGGGTTCCCGTTTTGTCAAACGCAATAATTTCGATGCGAGCGAGTTGTTCGAGGTACACGCCGCCTTTGAAAAGCACGCCGCGGCGAGCAGCTCCGCCGATTGCCGACAAGATTGAGGCGGGTGTGCTAATAATCAGGGCGCAAGGGGACGCTACCACCATCACCGTCATAGCCCGATAAAATGCATCGTGGAACGATTGGCTGAAGAGGAGCCAGGGAACCAGGATCAGGCTCACGGTGAACAACACGACTCCCGTCGCATAGATTTGCTCGGTCTTTTCGAGAAAACGCTGGGTGTCTGCTTTCTCGGCTTGGGCTTCTTCAACCATCCGAATCAGCTTTGCAATAGTCGAATCGCGGGCGAGCCTGCTGACTCGGACTTCCAGACCGCCCGTCTGATTGATCGTCCCTGCAAATACCGAATCGCCGGCCTTTTTCGTCACGGGCATTGACTCGCCGGTCAGGGAAGACTCATCCAAAGCGCTCTCGCCTTCGACTATAACGCTATCGAGCGCTATGGCCTCGCCCGGGCGAATCAGAACAGCGTCTCCGATCTGCAGCTCTTCAATCGAAATCATCCGGAGTTCTCCGTCCCGGCGACACAGCGCCTCGGAGGGGCGCAACTTCATCAGCGACTTAATCGCCTTCCGGGTTCGGCTGATTGCCAAGTCCTGCAGAAAGTTAGAGAGAGAAAAAAGGAAGAGCAACATCGCTCCTTCGAATGGCGCACCCACAAAAGCAGCGCCAAGCGCAGCCAAGACCATCAGGATGTCCACGTCGATCCTGCGTTTTTTGAGCGACTCGATTGCAGTCAGAACGCCAAAATAGCCTCCGAAAAAGTACGCCCCGACAAACAAGGCAGCGAAGGTAAACCCTCTTCCCACAAATTTCTCGGCCAGCAGCCCTGAGATCATCAGAAGCAACGTGGCAGCTACGAAAATCGTTTTGGTACGACTGACAATCCCCTGCCCTTGTTCGCGAGCTTCGGTTTGACGCGCCTCTTGCGCCATCTCAGCCCGGTCTTGAGCAGCAACGGCTGGAGCCGGCGATGCCGCATCAACGGCCGGAGAGACAACCGCTGCCATTGTCGACGCCACGGCCTCCCCGCTAAAGGTTAACCCCAAAATCCGTTCACTCAAACTTGCGGTGGCGCGGCGCATCCCGGGAACCAAAAGCGGCAGCCCTTCGAGATACAGGACACACGATTCACAACAGGCTTGATTCAAACGTCCCGAACAATTCCTGGACTGTGTAAGTAGTTGCGGCGCGAATCGGTGCGCGACATGAGCAATCTTTTCGTCCGATATGATGCGCGAATCATAGTCTATGGAGAATGACCGTGATTGACAGTTCACGGACGCATTCAGAACCCCCGCCTGCGTCTTCAAAAGTCGTTCTACGCAACCGGCGCACGTCGGATCAAAAATCGTTGGAAGGTTAGCCACTGCACCTAATAAACATTCAAACCGAGACTTGAATAGGGCTGCGCGTCACTTGAAAATGAAAGTCAATCTCGGAAAAGGCCACGTGGCACGGGCGTCCCGCCCGTGGTCCGACAAACTCACGGGCGAGACGCCCGTGCCACGACGCTACGCGATCGGAGTTTCTCGCTTCGTGGATCTTAGACGAATCGTCTTGTGGGCAAGATCATGGTAGGCTTCGATCATTCGCACCGTCCTGCTCCTGGCACGCATCAGGATGGAGTGAGTGACCGCAGTATGCCCTCGTACGCGTACCCCACGCAAAAGGGGTGAGTCGCTCACGCCCGTCGCACAAAAGATGATATTATTTCCTTTCGCAAGGTCAGCTGCGTGGAACACTCGCTGCAACTCCTCCGCAAATCCTTGCTCGATCACCTGTTTCAATTCTTCATCGTCCCGAGGCCACATCTTGGCCTGTATGTCTCCGCCCAGACATCGGATTGCGGCCGCAGCTAGAACAGCCTCAGGCGCTCCTCCGATGCCCACATAGAGGTCAACGCCGCTCTCTGGGATTGACGGTGCGATGGCGGCCGTAATATCCCCGTCTGAGATCATTCGAACCATGGCTTGAGTGGATCTGATCGCTTCCACAAGTTTATGATGGCGCGGACGGTCCAGTACAACGACCGATAGATCCCGGATCCGTTTGCGGAGTGCCTTGGCCACAATCGGGATTATCTCTTCGATCGGATTTCGGATCGAAAGTATTTCAATCCCTGTTCTTTGCATGTAACGAACGACCTTTGCGCCATAGGCCAGCTTCATCATGTAAAAGGTCGGAACGTCTTTCAGGGATGGTCCAATGTGCAGCTCCGGAGATGCAGCGGCCAGGCAGCAGATTGAACCGGGCAATCCCTTTGCCACATTCGTTGTCCCATCGATCGGGTCCAGGGCGAGGTCAAATTTATGACTTCCGGGTATCCAGGTTCCAAGATGCTCGCCTTTGAAGATTCCGGGAGCATTGTCCTTGATCCCCTCGCCAATCACCACCTCACCGCAAATATTCATGAGGTCAAACATTCCCCGAATTGCGTCGCAGGCGGCGGCGTCCGCCATTTCTTTCTCGCCCCGTCCGAGCCATTCCAGGGTGTTCAGTGCCGCGGCTTCCGTGGCCCGAAGAAAATCAAACTCGATAATCCGTTCTAAGTCCTCGTATGGCTGTTGCGAGCGCATAGTAGTAGGGTGGATATCGGAGCGGCGCCGCGGCTCTGTCCGGACACAAGCGTAACTACGGTCTCATATGCAAGGAAGATTTTTCGTCTAGCCGCAAGAAGCGGCGGGTCATCGCATGGCGGAACACACCAGAAAAACAAGTAGCGGTATCTCTATTTGCCTCTCCCAACGATTCGTGGTTTGGATCTGACATGAATAAAATTCGAGTCGTAGTCTGGGGGGAAAATGTCCACGAACAGCGGTCTGAGGCTATTCGCAAAATTTACCCGGATGGTATGCACCAATGCATCGCAAAGGGTCTTGCGCTCGATGGCTCATTCGAAGTGGGAACTGCAACCCTTCAAGAACCGGACCATGGCTTATCCGAGGCGCGTTTACTAGATACGGACGTTTTGATCTGGTGGGGCCATCTGGCCCACGCTCAAGTGAACGATCAGATTGTTGACCGCGTGCAGAAACGCGTTCTCGAAGGCATGGGTCTGATTGTGCTTCATTCCGGACACTACTCCAAGGTCTTCAAGCGGTTGATGGGTACTACTTGCTCGCTGATTTGGCGCGAAGCCGGCGAAAAGGAACGGCTCTGGGTCTGCAATCCCGGCCACGCGATTGCTCAAGGTCTCAGCACCTATTTCGAAATCCCACACGAAGAGATGTACGGCGAACCTTTTGGAATTCCGGCTCCAGATGAGACCGTTTTTATTTCGTGGTTCCAGGGC
>JAFAJU010000326.1 GCA_019236035.1 Verrucomicrobiota bacterium
CAGGCAGACGAGATTGTGGTCAATGAAATGAAGGCTACCGATTGGTATTACAAAGTCTGGCAGTCGTTTGCAGTTCTGCTGCCGGTGCGATCCGTCGGGGTAATGGGCGACCAGCGAACCTACGAAAACAGTGTCGCGCTGCGCATCGTGGAGAGCCAGGACGGGATGACCGCCGACTGGGTCCGGATCCCGTACGAAATCCTGGCGCGAATCTCGACGCGAATTATCAACGAGGTAAAAGGCATCAACAGAGTCTGCTACGATATCTCTAGTAAGCCACCGAGCACGATAGAATGGGAGTAGGGGGAACGGTTTTGAGTTTTGCGTTTTGGGTTTTGAGTTTGCGTGGGCTTCGAACGGAAGTCGCGGTGCAGAACGACCGAGTCAAAAGTTTCTCCGGATTGAAACCCCAAAACTCAAAACCCAAAACGCAAAACTCAAAACTCAAAACTTTAACTCCATGCGTCTCGCCATCTATCCAGGGAGCTTTGATCCGGTGACCAACGGGCATCTGGACGTTATCCAACGAGCGGGCACCTTGTTCGACGACCTCATCGTCGCCGTGGCATTCAACGATCAAAAGCATAAATCAACTCTTTTTTCTATCGATGAAAGAATCGACCTGCTTCGGCAAACTTGCGCTCACAATCGGAACGTGCGCGTGGTTAAACTCGAGGGGCTCCTCGTAGACTTTGCCAGGCAGGAAAAGGTCGACGCGATTGTTCGCGGCCTTCGAGCCATCTCCGATTTCGAGTTCGAGTTTCAAATGGCATTAATGAACCGGAAGATGGAGCCAACGCTCGAGACCATATTCATGATGCCGAAGGAAGAGTACACTTACATTAGCTCGCGGATCGTTAAAGAAATCGCGCGATTAGGTGGCAACGTGCAGTCGTTTGTGCCAGACTGCGTTGTAGAGGCGCTGGCGAAGAAGTTTCCTAGCCAGCGCGCGGATTAACCTATCCGTAACCGAAGGTTTTACCGTTGACTCCAGCTCTGAACGAGCATCGCCCTACCAAGTGCCGCAACACCACAAGCTAAGGTAGAGCAGGGCTCCGGACGGGCCGCCAACGCTGATCCCTGGCGTTACGGAGAGCATGTTGAGGGGCGGAGGTAACAATCATGAAAGTACATCGGAAGGAGATTCCTGCGGAAGGGACCCACCTCAAAGGCAAAGAAGAAACCGACATCCTGGAGCTGGAAGACAGTCAAGTACGGCCCTTGGGACCTGTCGAGTATTCGGTCGATATTGGCGTGTCCGAATCTGGCTTGTTCGCCACGGGAACGCTTCGCGTCGACGTCGAATTGGAATGTGTCAGTTGCCTTAAGCGGTTCGTCTTTCCTGTTCGGGTACAAAACTTTTCGGCTCAGGTCGAGTTGACCGGCCCGGAACTGGTTGACTTGACGACGTGGGTTCGAGAGGATATCCTCCTCGCTCTGCCGGTCCACCCGCATTGCGACTGGGACCGGAAGACTTTATGTGTCGGGCCACGGCTGCATAACCTGAACGTTGAAGCGGATTCCAAAGCGCCGAATGCCTGGGATGCACTCGA
The DNA here is from genome assembly GCA_019236035.1 of Verrucomicrobiota bacterium. Lineage (GTDB taxonomy): Bacteria > Verrucomicrobiota > Verrucomicrobiia > Chthoniobacterales > JAFAMB01 > JAFAMB01. The sequence continues at coordinate 1,554 of JAFAJU010000326.1, forward strand.
TCATTTGAATTTGAACCGAAGAAAGTAAGCTAAAATGGGAGTACCGAAGAGAAGAACCTCCAAGATGCGGCTACGTACGCGAAAAGCCGCTAATCGCTGGCACGCGCCTCAATTGACCAGCTGCCCGCAGTGCGGCAGCCGCGTCCGCGGCCACACAGCTTGTCCGTCTTGCGGCTACTACCGGGGTCGGCAGGTCTTGTCCGTCGAGGTTGCTTGAACCCGCAGCCAGCTTGCCGGTCATTCTAAAGAAGGGATTCTGGACAAGGATTTCCTGTTGATCGAGGAGTATTCTTGCGCTAAGCAGCCATCCTACGGAAAGCTTCGGCGGTACGCCGAGCAAAATGCTCTATGAGGATTGCTTTAGATGCGATGGGTGGTGATTACGCGCCGAAAAACACCATCGAGGGTGCCGTCCTCGCACTCAAAGAGTTCCCTTTTTTAGAAAAGCTGTTTCTGGTTGGTGATACCGTGGCCATCGGAGCGGAGCTAAAGCGTCTCGATTGCAAGGACACACGGATAGAGATTTTTCACGCATCCGAGGTCGTTTCCATGAAGGAGTCCGCTGCGAAAGCGGTGCGGCACAAAAAGGATGCATCGATCTGCCGAGCGGTAGATCTGATTAAGAATGGATCGGCCCACGCAGTAGTGTCCGCTGGACACACGGGCGCAGCCGTTGCGGCCGCTGTCCTGAAACTCAGGACACTCAAAGGAATTGAGCGCCCGGCCATTGTTTGCCTGCTGCCAACCGAGCGAAATGTTTTCGTTTTGATTGATGGCGGAGCCAATCCGGATTCAACTCCGGGAAACCTCGTGCAGTTCGCGATCATGGGCTCCGTATTTTCCGAACATGTCCTGGGCTATAAGAGTCCTTCGGTGGCACTGATGTCGATAGGCGAAGAAGACACGAAGGGCAACGACGTTACTAAGGAAGCTTTCAAACTCTTGAAGGTGAGCGGACTCAATTTTCGCGGCAACATTGAAGGACACGACCTGTTTGAAAATCCGGCCGAAGTGGTCGTGTGTGATGGCTTCACCGGGAATGTGGTCCTCAAGACCTCCGAGGCAATTGCTTACGCGATATTTTCCTGGCTCAAACACGAGCTCTTCAAAAATCCGATCCGTTCCCTCGGCGCGAAGCTGGCCGAGGGAGCGTTCAGGTCGATTCGGAAAAAGACAAACTATGAGGAATACGGCGGCATGCCCTTACTAGGCGTCAATGGTGTTTGCATTATCGCTCATGGAGCGAGTTCGCCGTTGGCAATCAAAAATGCAATCCGGGCAGCCACCGAGTCAATTAAGCACGAGATAAACCCCCAGATACTGCGCGAGGTTCAATCCTATAATGATAAGTTCGCCGCCGCACCCACACCGGTCCAATAAAACAGGTAGAACCGTTTCTATTGTCGGCACAGGCAGTTATGTTCCCGAGCGTATCCTCACTAATCGAGAGCTCGAGAAGATAGTAGAAACGTCCGACGAATGGATCCGGACGCGCACCGGCATCCTCGAACGCAGAATCGCCGCGCCGGATGAGGCCACAAGCGACATGGCAACAAAAGCTGCCCTGCTTGCCATGAGCCAGGCGGAAGTGGAGGCCGAGCAAATCGATCTGATTATCGTGGCAACAGTCACTCCGGACATGTTCTTCCCGGCCACCGCGTGCTGGGTTCAGAAGAAACTGGGGGCCGTACGGGCCGCCTGTTTCGATGTGTCGGCGGCCTGTTCCGGTTTCTTGTATGCGATGGAAATAGCTCAACAGTTCATTTCCAATCACGTTTACAACACGGTCTTAATTATCGGTGCTGATAAGCTGAGTTCGATCGTTGATTGGTCAGACCGCAACACTTGCGTTCTATTCGGCGACGGAGCAGGTGCAGCGATTTTGCGAAACCGCGGCGAGTCTCACGGTGTGATCGCGACACACATGGGCAGCGATGGGGAATTTTCAGATATTCTGTTCATGCCGGGCGGCGGAAGCCGTTGCCCGATCACGTCCGGGAACGTCGACCAGAAGCTCAACACCATCAAGATGCTGGGCAAGGAAACTTACAAGCAGGCTGTCACGGCAATGTCTGATGCCGCAGACCGTGCCCTTGAAGCCGCCGGGCTCAAATACGACGATATCGCCTGCGTCATTCCGCACCAGGCTAATATGCGTATCATTGAAGCGATCGCTCATCGAATGAGGCTGCCTATAGACAAGTTTTATGTGAACCTGGAGAAATACGGGAACACTTCGGCGGCCGCAGTGGCCATTGCTCTCGATGAAGCGCATCGAAGCGGTCGCTTCAAAATCGGAGACTACATTCTCCTGGTGGTGTTTGGCGGGGGTCTGACCTGGGCCAGCTCGGTGATACAGTGGTAGGCGCCAGAACGTTTAGGGTTTTGCGTTTTTAAACTGAAAACCCAAAACCCAAAACTGGTACTCCAGCCATGCTTATCGACACCCACGCGCATCTCGATTTTCCGGAGTTTGGCGGCGATCTCGACGCTGTCTTGCAACGCGCCAAAGAAGCCGGCGTCGGGCGAATCATTGCTATAGGCACAACTTTGAAATCGAGTCGGAGTGCGATAGCCTTTGCTGAGCAACATCCCGAAATATATGCTGTTGTCGGGATTCACCCTAACTCAGTGAGCGAGGAGCGCGGAGATTTCTTGCCAGAACTCCAGGAACTAGCGAAGCATCCCAAGGTGGTTGCCATTGGTGAAACAGGTCTGGACTATCATCATTTGCCAAGCGAACGCCAAGACCGGGAAATTAGTGAGGCAGCATTCGGGGCAGCTTCAACACAGAGCATTGAACTGGAAATCCGCGATGAGGCCGAGAAGGCGGCGCAAGCAGTGGCTTTTGAGCAGCATCTGGAATTGGCTGCCGCCACGGGCAAAAACGTTGTGATTCATCAGCGCGATTCGTGGGTCGATACCATGAACATACTGCGCTCCTACTCCGCCGATGTACGCGCCGTTATGCATTGTTTCAGTGGTTCGTTGGCGCAGGCCCGTGAGGTGGTCGAGCTTGGTCACTTTGTCTCCTTCACCGGAATTGTCACTTTCAAGGGCGCCGACGACGTGCGGCAAGTCGCAGCTTCAGTTCCCATTGATCGAATTATGGTGGAGACCGATGCCCCCTACCTTGCTCCGGTACCGTACCGTGGCAAACGCTGCGAGCCGGCATTCGTCCGCGAGACCGCCGCATTCATCGCAAATATCCGCGGCCTAACTTCGGAGTCATTTTCCACGCAAACGACAGAAAACGCTAAACGCTTTTTCGGACTCAGCTAGCCTGCGTCGCGCACGAATCTTCAGAGATTCGTGCGCGACGCAGGCTAAGCGGGTGATTTTTTGCGGGCTAGGCCGGCGTCACATTCCATGTGATCTTTGCGTTGTCTTAGTTACCCTGCTTTATGGTCAAAATTGAGATCGAGCATCCTGGCGGCCTACATGCGGACGCTCTTCACACTGAGTCCGGGACTAGGCTGCAGACCGATGCGCCCCTGGACAACGAAGGAAGAGGTGAATCTTTTTCTCCAACTGATCTGGTCGCAACCGCGCTGGGCACTTGTATGACAACGACGATGGACCTCTACGCGAAACGCGTTGGAATCAGCATCAACGGAACCAAAGCGACCGTGGTGAAACACATGGTGTCGCAGCCTGTTCGCCGTATCGGAAAGCTGGAAGTCGTCGTCAATGTCCCGCTTCCACCGAATCATCCGGAACGAGCAAATCTCGAAAGGGTGGCCCTAAATTGCCCCGTCATGAAGAGCCTGCATCCTGATCTTGAGATCCCGATTTCATTTTCGTGGCGGGATGATTTGTGAAAAAGCTGCTTGAAACGAGCTAGACCCTGCCGTAGGCGGTACAGGTCAATTAGAGTCTTTTTCGTTCGGGGAACTGTCAGCTGCTTAGAATCAGTGCAGTTACGGACTGCCTGCTCGAGGAGGCCTCATTTTGGAAAAGAAGATATGTCCGTTAAACTGTACGTTGGTAATCTCTCATTTGCGACCACTGAGCTCGACCTGCAGGATCTGTTTGCACAAGTCGGAAGCGTTCTAGATGTCAAAATTATACAGGATAAATTCACCGGAAAATCGCGCGGGTTCGGCTTTGTGACGATGGAGTCGCAGGAAGAAGCGAATAGCGCTATTAGCCGGTTCAATGGATTCTCACTCGATAATCGCCCGCTGACCGTAAACGAAGCGCGGCCCCCGGAAGCGCGGCAAGATCGCTTCTTCGGTAATGAACCGTCGCGCGGAGGCGGCCATAAAGACTCCCGCCGCGGAGGGCGCGATTTCCGCCGAAACCGTTAAAGAGGTAATTTTCGAAATCGCGTAAAAGCTTAGTGCTTTCCGAAAGGGCGGTCCGTGTTATGACCGCCCTTTTGTTTCGCTGGACCGGTTCCTCCGGCGATCGCTGAAGGGCTGCATTGCAGCTCCTTCGCGGGTTTGTCTTTGATGGG
>JAFAJU010000471.1 GCA_019236035.1 Verrucomicrobiota bacterium
TGCCAGACCGTCACCTTCACGTATCGCGACTACCGGCACAGCTCACAGCTCAAGGAGTTAACCCTTTCCGGCCTGGAGTTCATCCGGCGCTTCAGCTTGCATATCCTGCCTTCGGGACTGGTACGTATCCGGCACTACGGAATCTTAGGCAACAATCGTAGAAAACGTGCTATAGAAGCATCGCGCGCGATCTTCAAATCCCGTGGGCGCGCCCTGGAGCTTCAGCCGCAGAGCGTTGCCGACAAACCGATGCGCTGTCCGTTGTGCGGAAAAGCGGGAATTCGTCTGGTGGCCTTTACCGATGCCGCCGGCGCTCTGCACATGATCGGCGCCGGGCCAATGCCATGCGATTCCTCATGAAAACTATCCGAGCACGCCCAGCATCGCGCTTGATTCATGCGTTCCGGCAAAATCGTCTCTGGATACGCTCGCCGGCGCTCCTGTCCTTGTGTCGCCTGCTGAGTCCAGCTTGGGCCATGTGGGTGACTGGCTCAGCACAAATAAGGCTCATACACCTTTTGACAAGAGCTCTATCCTGCTTCTCAAAGCTGCTCCTACTGCAATACGCGCACCATGAATCCCCCGTCGCCGCAGTCTGGACTCGATCCCTTATCGTACTTTTCCCATACGCCTGAGCAACGTCAGGGGTAGGCTCCGTCCAACAGTCGAGTAAGTCTCCGCGACCATCCTCAATCTGTAATCACACTCTCGCCCGCGGAGACCTACTCGACTCTAGGTTTTAGTTTTCAGTCTCCGTGACCTCTGTGCCTCTGTGGTAAAAAATCTGATTCCTCTGCGGTCTTTCCACCGGAATAAACCTCTAGCGAGCGGGATCTACGTTCGTATGAGAAATTTGTGGGTTGTTGTCTTCCTGACGCTTGCTTCCGCTCACGCCGAAACAGCTTTTCAAAGCGGGCCGCAAAAAGTTTCCTTACTCGAGCTTTACACTTCCGAAGGATGCAGCAGTTGTCCGCCAGCCGAGTCCTGGTTGAGTCACTGGACAACCGATGGCCGGCTGTGGAAAGAAATCGTTCCGGTGGCCTTCCATGTGGACTATTGGGATAACCTAGGATGGAAGGACAGGTTCGCCCGGGGCGAATACACTTCCCGACAGAGAAGCTATTCCGCCGCTTGGGGGAGTTCTTCGGTGTACACGCCGGGATTTGTAATCAATGGGCAAGAGTGGAAGGGATGGTTCAGTGGAAGTCCGTTGCCGGATCCCGGCGAGCGATCGGCTGGGACCTTAGCTGTCAGAATCGGAAACGGGACCCTCAAAATAGCTTTCTCCGGAAATACTGCGCCGAAAGAAATAGAGGCGCACATCGTCCCGTTGGCGATGGACGTAAGTTCTGATGTGCGCGCCGGGGAGAACCGCGGTCGCAAACTGGCTCACAGTTTCGTGGCGCTGGATCTAGTCTCCCTAAAGCTAAGCGGCGGAAACGGAAAATATGAGGGCGAACTACCGTTTAACTTCGCTGCGGCCAAAGCGGTTGCCGTGTGGGTCACACCGGCCGGCGCCCTCAGTCCGCTGCAGGCAACAGGTGGGTTCTTGAGATAAGAGGACGCGGAGACCCAGGGAGGGGGGAGATTTTACCACAGAGACACAGAGGTCACGGAGAAGCAGAGCCAAATATTTGGTTTTTCCAGTCTCCGAGACCTCTGTGTCTCTGTGGTAAAAGTCACAATTCCTCAGTGATCTTTCTCGCCTTTCTCTGCGATCTTCGCCGTTTTCGATCGCGCTTGGACGCTGACTCGGCTTAGGATGCGTTCCGAATAAGAAATGAAACTGGTTGCTTTTTGCTTGTTACTGGTCGGTGCCTGGTTCACCGCGATCGCTCCGCTACCCGCATCTGCCGGTGCCACCGATTACGCGCTAATGTCGGCGACGCCTTATAACTCTGAGATCGCGTTAGGCAAAGCGCGCCTCGAACAATTCCTTTACAAGGCGAATGCCAAGAAACGTGCACTGCTCGCGCAAACTCCGGTGGTAGCAGTTGAGGCGGCGGTCCTGACAGCGGCTGAAGTCGCCCCTATTCTTCGTAGGATAGAGCGCGGTGAATTTGGGATCGGCAACGGAGGACGGCCGGCTGATCAAGCCAATCGGCAGGTCGAGTTTCTGCTGCTGTTCGACAGCCGCACGGGACAAATGATTTCGGATGACGGTGTTCTTGTCGTGAATACGCCTCAAAAGGGTAAGGTCGGCGTTTTCGAGGGAGTCTCAGCTCTGTACATTGGGACGGGCTGGTGAAAAGCCGTTCCCGGCCGGCGAAAAACGGAAGAAGATACCGAAAGCATCGGACTTTACCATGACGTACGCGAACCGTCTCGGTTCGGTTGGTCATCAAGCGTGCAAAGCGAGACGCTTCGCCTATGGCGTGCAAAGCGGGACGCTTCGCTTACGGCGTGCAAAGCGAGACGCTTCGCTTACGGCGTGCAAAGCGAGACGCTTCGCTTACGGCGTGCGAAGCGGGACGCTTCGCTTACGGCGTGCAAAGCGAGACGCTTCGCCTACGGCGTGCAAAGCGGGACGCTTCGCCTACGGGTAAAATTTCCCCCTCAGCGATTTCCGTCCCGCTCTCCGATCTGCGACCTAAAGCCGACTCGAAATCAATTTCTCCAATTTAACAATGTCGGCCGAGAACTTGCGGATTCCTTCCGCGGTCTTATCGACGGCCATCGGATCTTCATTGAAATCGAAACGAAAAGCCTTTTCGTCGAGAGAGACTTTCTCGGCTTGAGAGGCCTTGGCGGTCTCGGGAGACAGCTTCCGCTCGACCGGTTCAAAGGAGTTGCTGAGTTCCGCGAGTAAGTTTGGACTGATCGTGAGCAGATCACACCCTGCCAGGTGTACGATTTGGCCCGTGTTCCGGAAACTCGCGCCCATCACCTGTGTCTCGTGCCCAAATTTCTTGTAGTAATTGTAGATTCGGGTCACAGACTGAACTCCAGGATCGTCAGCCCCCTTGTAATCCTTGCCGGTGTTGGCCTTGTACCAATCATAAATCCGCCCGACGAAAGGCGATATCAGTCTGACTCCCGCTTCGGCGCATGCGATCGCCTGAGGGAAAGAGAAGAGCAACGTCAAGTTGCAGTTGATGGACTCTTTCTGAAGTTGTTCCGCAGCTTTGATCCCTTCCCAGGTGGAAGCGATCTTTATCAGAACTCGTTCTCGCGAAATGCCGCGTTGCTCGTAGAGCGCAATCAGTTGACGCGCCTTGTTTATCGAACCTTCCCGGTTGAACGAGAGACGCGCATCGGTCTCGGTCGAAACGCGCCCGGGTACAATCTGCAGAATTTCGGTGCCGAAAAGGACGAGTAGATGGTCAATAATGGCCTCTACTTTCGCGGAGGCGTTCAGCGCAGAACCCTTCAGGTCAGCAATCGCTTTATCCAGCAGATAGGCATAATCAGGTTTCTGAGTCGCGGCGAGGATCAGGCTGGGATTCGTCGTCGCATCCTGGGGCTGGTAAGCCCGCATGCTTTCAAAATCGCCGGTATCAGCGACAACCTTGGTGAACTTTTTCAGCTGATCCAGCTGAGAGACTTTTTCCAGAGTGGCGGTGCTCATATTAGTGACCGAACGCCTTTTGTGGCAGCAGATCAACTACTTTTTGCGCCACGATTGAAGTATCAGCTTTTTTGCAGGCCAAAACGATTTTATCCAGCACGATTCCAGAACGCTTCGACGGCCAGTTGATAGATCCGTTTCAAAGGTTGCCGGCTCTTTTGCGCAGCAGCGTTGCAGGATTCAAATTCAGGTGAGACCTGAACGATTTTACCCAGGTGTCGCCCGATTTTTACCTGGATCGAACCGAGGTTAGTTTCTACTTGAACAACTTCCCGGTCGAGCGTAACCCTGTCTACTTCCCGATAGCGAACGCCAAACGTTGAGGTCTCTGCAAAGAGCAGTTCTTGTATTTTTTGTCGATCGGCCGGACGCGAGAGCACAGAAAGCAGTATTCCGGGCCGGTTCTTTTTCATTTGGATTGGCGTAAAGAACGTGTCGAGAGCGCCGGCTTTGAGTAGGCGGTCCTGGACCGCTCCGAGTATTTCCGGCGAGAGATCATCGATGTTGGCCTCGAGCTGGACAACTCGGTCGCTGGAGGGAGACTCTTCAAGATCGCCCAGAACAGCTCGTAGAACGTTTGCGCGTTCAGACAGTTCGCGTGTCCCGAGACCATAGCCAATTTTAATCGGGCGCATTTTGGGAAAGACTCCTACAGCATGCTGGAATTCCGCCACGATTGCCGCCCCGGTGGGTGTGATCAGTTCGAATGGAACCGCTACTTGGCGGATTGGGATAGTTTTTAGAATCTCAAGCGTTGCGGGCGCCGGCAAAGGGTAC